>JANYIP010000175.1 GCA_025361995.1 Streptomycetales bacterium
GGTGTCGGGCAGGGAGTTCAACAACCGACAGATCACCTGCACATGCGCCAACGACACAGCACCCTCAGCCAGCGCCGCGGCGGTGGCGGGGTAGGACCCGGCCAGGTCAGCGGCGACGTGGACGTCGCTGGGCACCGACCACAACGGCGTCGACGCCAACCGCTTGGACGCTGAGCAGATCACCTCAGCTAGACCCAACGGGTCCAACGCGTCCAGATCAGCGGTGATCACATGACACACACGCTAGAGGAGGCGACCGACAGAGTTCCCGTACACGAACCGAACCCGTTACCCAGCAACAACTTTCCGGCTGCTGGATCAGCGGGGCAACCATAATTTCATGATCGACGCGGGAGGGGTGGGGGTACTTCAGGAAGTCGGGGACGTCCAGAGCGTTGGATCGCTAGCCGATATTCAACGTGAGCGATCTGGCTGAGCTGGGAATCCAGCCATCGGGCTGTACTGCGCGCGCACCTTCGGTGCGCCGTTAGCCGGTGAGTAGGTGCAGGTCGCCGAACCGCTCACGACCGCAACACCTGCACACCCGGGGATCGTCACGTTGTCGTCCGTGAAAGTGATCACCCGATCGGTCGGAAGCGTCGCTCGCACGCACGATGCGGCTGGAGCGGCGCGTTCAGCCGAGTCGCAGCGCGACCGCCTCAGCCTCGCGCAGTACGCGCAGGATGTTGCGGCAGGCCAGCCCGGCCAGCTCCTCGTCCGACCAGCCCCGCTCGACCAGCTCGGCGAAGAGCAGCGGGTACGTCGAGACGTCCTCGAGCCCGACCGGCAGGACGTCGACCCCGTCGTAGTCGCCGCCGATCCCGACGTGCTCCGCGCCGGCCACCGCGCGCGCGTGGTCGATGTGGTCGGCCACCTGGCTCAGCGTGGCGAAGGGACGAGGGACGGTGCTGGCGTACTCGGCCGCGACCGCGATCTCGGCCTCCCAGTCCGAGGCGCGCAGACCGCGACGCACCATCTCGGCCACGACCTGCGCCTCCCAGGTGGCGCAGGTCGCACTCACGAACGCGGGGACGAAAGTGACCATGAGCACGCCGCCGTTGGTGGCCAGCCGGGTGAGGACCTCGTCCGGCACATCGCGCAGGTGGTCGACGAGCGCGCGGCACGACGAGTGGCTGAAGACGACCGGGGCCCGGCTGGCATCGAGCGCCGCGTGCATCGTGGCGGTCGAGACGTGGGCGAGGTCGACGAGCATCCCGAGCCGGTTCATCTCGTGCACGACCTCGACGCCGAAGTCGGTGAGCCCGCCGCAGGCCGCGACGTCGGTCGCCGAGTCGGCCCACGGCACGTTGTCGTTGTGCGTCAACGTCATGTACCTGGCCCCGAGTGTGTACATCTGCCGCTGCACACCGAGCGAGCCGTCGATCGAGTGCCCGCCCTCCATCCCGACGAGCGAGGCGATCCGGCCGTCGGCCATCGCAACCTCGACGTCGTCGGCGGAGCGGCAGAGAGCGAAGGCATCCGGGTGCTTGGCGGCGAGCCGGTGGACCAAGTCGATCTGCTCCAACGTCGCAGTGACGGCGCGGGTGCCTGCGAGGCTGGTCGGGACGTACACCGACCAGAACTGGCCGCCGACCCGGCCGGCGCGCAACCGCGGCAGGTCGGTGTGGGTGGCCGGCAGCCGTTCGTAGGGGTCGGTGGCGTCCAGGTCGTAGTAGCTCAGCTTGCGCAGCGCGTACGGCAGATCGTTGTGGCCGTCGAGCACCGGGTGCTCGGCGAGGACGGCGAGAGCGCGGTCGAGCGAGCGGGTCGAGGGCACGAGGCCATTGGAGCATCCGCGGCGCCGAGCGGTCCGTAGGGTCGGGGGATGGATCTCTTCGCCGGCTGGACCCGGGCCGCCCTGGCCGTGGGCGCGAGCGGCGACATCGCCGGCACCGGGGCGCGACTGCTCGGGGCGTACGGGTCGCCGGAACGCGCCTACCACGACCTGCGGCACCTCACCGAGGTGCTCGAACGGGTGGACGAGCTGGCTGCGCAGGCCACCGACCCGGACCTGGTCCGGCTCGCTGCGTGGTTCCACGACGCCGTCTACGACACGGGTGTCGAGGCAACTGCCAACAGTTCCAGCGAGGAGCGGAGCGCTGTGCTGGCAACGGAAGTGCTGCGCTCGTTGCGCGTCGACCCGCTGGCGTGCGCAGAGGTCACCCGGCTGGTACGGCTGACCGCTGCCCACGCGCCGCAGCCCGAGGACTCCAACGGTTGCGTGCTGTGCGACGCAGACCTTGCGGTGCTGGCGCGCGACCCAGCAGGCTATGCGGCGTACACCGCTGACGTGCGGCGGGAGTACGCGCACGTTCCGGACGAGGACTTCCGTCGGGGGCGCTCGGCGATCCTGCGGGCGCTGCTCGACCAGCCGGCGCTGTTCCGTACGCCGCTGGGCCACGACCGCTGGGAGGCGGCTGCCCGGGCCAACCTGGCCGCCGAGCTCCGTACCCTCGACCCTCGTTGATCACGGAGTAGTTGCCCCTCGACCTTGATCAACTTGGGCAACAAGTCCATGATCAACGAAGTGCGGGGCAGACTCGGACTAGGTGGTCGGGACGCGGCCGTAGGCGGCGGCCACGAACGCGGCGACCTCGGCCTCCACCGTCGCTTCGTCCCAGCCGAGCAGCGGCGCCACCAGTCGGGCGGCGGCGAGAGCCACCAACTGAGCGCCGTCGCGGGTCTCCAGGGCCAGCCGGGTCCGGCGGACCAGGACGTCATCGAGATGCCGGGCGTCCTCGTGGGTCACGGCGTGCACGATCTCAGCCACCAGGTACGGCGCCTGCGGGTGCATCCGCTCACCGA
>JANYIP010000027.1 GCA_025361995.1 Streptomycetales bacterium
CCCGGTCGAGCGCCTGGAGAACCGCACCCACCAGCTCGGCAGCTGACGGCCCGAGGTCGGTGGAGAAGAGCGCCTCCCCGACCACTTCGAGCGTCGCCCGCATCATCGCCGCATCGACGTCCACCACGGCTCCAGGCGGCAGCAGGTCCCACTGCGCTAGCAACCGTCCGGTGGCGGCGCCGACATGAGCGCCCAGCGCCGTCAGGGTGCGCTGGTGGAAGGCCGGTTGGACCATCCGGCGCCCACGCAACCAGTCTTCGCCCTCGCTGACCAGCAGGCCTTCGCCGGTGACCAGCGCGAGGGAGCGGTACTGGATCGTCGCCTTGCCGTACGCCCGGTGGTTGCCCTGCAGGACGCGGACTGCGGCCTCGGGGTCGTTGACGAAGAAGACCCGCTGGCGCGGGATCGGGAACTCCACGATGTCGCCCTGCTCGGCCGCAGCGTCGACCAGGAAACCGAGCGGGTCGCTGCGCATCCGGCGGGCGTGCCGCAGCATCCAGCCGCCGGAGACCAGCGGTGCTGTAGTCACGGCAGGCTGGCGACGACATCGCCGACGACGAACACCGCCGGCGCACCCACGCCGGCAAGACCATCGCCGGTCGCGACCTGCGCAAGCGTGCTCACCAGCGGGGGCGCGCCTTCGATGGCCGCGGCCACCGGGGTCGTCGGCGCCAGTCCACCGGCGAGCAACGCCTCGGCGATCGACGGCATCGTCGCGACGCCCATCAGCACCACGATCGTCGCCCCCACCGCGGCGAGCGCCTTCCAGTCGACCGTCGACCGCGGGTCACCCGGGGGTACGTGGCCCGAGACGACCGTGAACGCCTGGACCACGCCTCGGTGGGTGACCGGGATGCCGGCGAGCCCGGGTACGGCCACGGCGCTGGTCACTCCCGGCACGACCTCGACCTGCAGCCCGGCCTCGACGCAGGCCTGGACCTCTTCCATCCCCCGGCCGAAGACGAACGGGTCGCCGCCTTTGAGCCGGACCACGGTCCGGCCCGCACGGGCGTGCTCGATCAGGTGCTGATTGATCTGCTCCTGGGCCATCGAGTGGCCGCCAGGGACCTTCGCCGCGTCGATGACCAGGACGTCCGGGCCCAGCTCGTCGAGCAGGACCAGCGGTGCCAGCCGATCGGCCACCACCACATCAGCTTGGGCCAGGGCGGCCCGGCCCCGCACGGTGATCAGGCCCGGGTCCCCCGGTCCTCCACCCACGAGGATCACCCGTCCGGGCGGCGGCTCGCCTGCAGCCCTCGCCGCCGCACGGACGGGACGTCCCGGGTCGGCCAGCACCTGCTCGACCAGCTGGTCCCGCAGCGCCGCTGCTCGCTTGGGGTCACGGTCAGCGTGCACCGCGACGGTCACGGGACCGACGCGACCCACGGCGGGTACCCAGGCGGTCGCCGAGGCCGCGTCGTCGACCCGGTTGCAGAAGATCTGGTGCCGCTCGGCGTCGGCCGCCACCCGCTCGTTCACGCCGGGGTCGTCGGTGCAGGCGCAGACCAGCCAGGCGCCCGCCAGGTCGCCCTCGGCGTACTCGCGACGGTTCCAGGTCAGGCGCTGCGACGCTGCAAGATCGGCCAGCGCCGGGGTCGCCACCGGGGCGATCAGCACGACATCGGCTTGCGCCGCCAGCAGCGCGGCGACCCGGCGCAGCGCGACGACCCCAGCACCGACGACCACCACGCGGCGTCCGGACAGCAGGAGGCCCACCGGGTAAACCGGGTGGCGAGCTCCGTCGCTGCTGGTCACCCCTGAACGGTACCGGCCGAGGAATAATTGAAGCTTCTAATATATTCCCCGTACATGACGACACTCGACACCCGCCCCCTGACTGACACCCTGACGAGCCTGACCGGCCTGACCGGCCTGACCGGCACTGCCCACGACGAGCTGGCGCTGGACGCCTACGCCCAAGAGCTGCTCTTCCGCTCCGCCCGTACGGCGAACACGTTCTCGGACGAGCCGGTCAGCGACGAGCAGGTCCGCGCGATCTACGACCTGGTGAAGTGGGCGCCGACGGCCATGAACACTCAGCCGCTGCGCGTGGTCCTCGTGCGTACCCCGGCTGCTCGCGAACGCCTCGTGTCGCACCTGGCCGACGGGAACAAGGCGAAGACAGCCGCAGCCCCCCTGGTCGCCATCCTCGCAGCGGACACCGGGTTCCACGAGCACCTCGACGAGCTCCTGCCGTACGTGGAGAACGCCAAGGCACGCTTCGCGGACGACGAGGCTCGGGAGAAGGTGGCGCGCTTCAACGCGACGCTGCAGGCGGGCTACTTCTTGCTGGGGATCCGCGCCGCTGGTCTAGCGGCCGGCCCGATGGGCGGGTTCGACGCAGCGGGCGTCGATGCCGACTTCTTTGCCGACGGACGCCTGAAGTCGTTCCTGGTCGTGAACATCGGTCGCCCCGGCGAGGACGCCTGGATGAACCGGCTCCCCCGCCTGGAGCACGACGACGTCGTGACCGTCCTCTGACGCGCGAGAGAGCCGGGCGCGCTAGAGCTTGGTGATGCTGGGGTCGGACCCGGCCAGGTTCTTGATGCCGGTGGCGCCGAAGTCCAGGCACAGGTAGTCGGCCGTGTCGACCGACAGGACACGTCCCAGCCCGAAGCGGTCGTGGGCCACCCGGTCCCCGACAGCAAACTGGCCGGGAGGTCGAGGGACCACCACCGGCCGGTTGAATGGACTGCCTTGCAGGACGCGCTTTACTGCGGGGGGTCGGTGGGTCACAGCCCCAGTGTCTCCCCCCGAGGGTGTCCAGCGCCACCGTCCGGCGTGGCTGAAGTCTCGACACTACGATCGGGGCGGTGAGTCCGGAGCCCGTAGAACCCGTCAACGTCGACCCTGACGTCGACCTCGCGAAGCCTCCGCACTGGCACCGGGACGCCGGCGGGCGCGCCTTCGCGGACACCTGGCGCACCGTCTCGGTGGTCGCCGCGGGCGGTGGGCTCGGCGGGTTGGCCCGGCTCGGCCTCAACACCGCCCTGCCACGCCCGGCCGGCGGTTTCCCTTGGGCCACCTTCACCGAGAACGTGCTCGGTTCGCTGCTGATCGGCGTCCTGCTGGTGCTCGTCCTCGAGGTGTGGGCCAGCCGGCCGCGGCTGCGCTACCTGCGCCCCTTCCTGGGTACCGGGGTGCTCGGCGGGTTCACCACGTTCTCCGCGTACACGTCTGACACTCGGGCCCTGCTGGCGAGCGGGCATTCCGGGGTTGCCCTGCTCTATCTCTTCGGCAGCCTCGGGGCCGGACTGCTAGCAGTCGTCGTCGGGCTCGCCTTGACCCGCGCAGCCGTCGCCAGTGGCGCCGCCCGGAGCCCACGATGACGGCACTGCTATGACGGCACTGCTATGACGGCACTGCTATGACGGCACTGCTATGACGGCACTGCTGGTGGTCCTCGGTGCAGCCGTCGGCGCCCCCAGTCGCTGGCTGCTCGACCAGTACGTCCAGTCCCGGCACCGCGACAACTTCCCGTGGGGCACGTTGGTGATCAACATCGCGGGATCGCTTGCCCTCGGGCTGCTGCTGGGCGGCCAGCACT
>JANYIP010000195.1 GCA_025361995.1 Streptomycetales bacterium
TGCCTGCGGCTGCGGGCGGTGAGGGCGTGACCAGCGACCCGGTTCCGCTGATCGAGACGCGAGGACTCAGCCGGCACTTCAAGATCGGCGGCGGCCTGCGCAAGAAGACGCTGCACGCCGTGGACGACGCGAACATCGTCATCCATCGGCAGGAGATCGTGGCGCTCGCTGGCGAGAGCGGCAGCGGCAAGAGCACGGTGGCCCGGCTGCTCGCCCGCGTCTACGCCCCCACCAGCGGCGACATCCTCTACCAAGGGCGCTCGCTGGTGGACATGAAGTCGCGCAAGGAGAGTCTGGCCTACCGCAGCGACGTACCCATGGTCTTCCAGGACCCGTTCAGCTCGCTGAACCCGGCGTACCGGGTGTCGCACGGGATCCTGCGAGGGCTCAAGCTGCACCGGCCGGAGCTGGACCGCGAGGCCAGGGTCACCGAGGCGGAGCGGGTGGTCGAGGCGGTCGGGCTCACCCCGGCCGGCGACATCATGGGGCGCTACCCGCACGAGCTCAGCGGCGGTCAGCGGCAGCGGATCGGCTTCGCGCAGGCTCTTGCGTACCGGCCCAAGCTGATCCTTGCCGACGAGCCGGTGTCGATGCTCGACGTCTCGATCCGCATCGGCCTGCTCAACGTGATGGCCAAGATGCGGGAGGACGAGGGTGTCTCGTTCCTGTACATCACCCACGACCTCGCGAGCGCCCGGTACGTCGCGGACCGCCTGATCGTGATGTACGCCGGCAACGTCGTGGAGTCCGGTCCGATGGAGGACCTGCTCGCGCGGCCGAAGCACCCGTACACCCAGCTGCTGCTCGACACCGTGCCCGACCCGCGCGCGCCGCTGTCGGTGACCGCGGAGACCGGCCGGGGAGAGCCGCCCAAGGTCATCGACCCGACGGCGGGCTGCCGCTTCCGGTTCCGCTGCCCGCTCGTCGTGGACGAGTGCCACCACGTGACGCCGGCGCTACGGGTGATGGGACGCGACCACGCGGCCGCCTGTCACGTCGCCGTCCCCGACACCGCCGCCGCCCCCGGCACCGTCCCCGACACCGTCCCCGACACCGCCCCCGACTTCGCCCGTTGATCATGGAGTAGTTGGGGTCCGCCTTGATCGAAATACCCCGACTTCTCCATGATCAACATGAGGTCAGGGGGGAAGTGGGGCGGGGGGCCGGGCGGCGAGGGCTCAGCCGGTGTTGCGCAGACCGGCGGCGATGCCGTTCACGCTCAGGAGCAGAGCGCGGCGCAGCTCGTCCTGCGGGTCGTCGCTGGTGCGTACCCGCTGCAGCAGCGCGATCTGCAGGTCGTGGAGCGGGGCCAGGTATGCGTCCCGCACCTCCAACGTGCGCCGCAGCGGGGTGGAGGTGCCGAGCAGCCCGTCCTCGCCGGTCACCCGCAGGACCTGGGCAACGGTGCGCGCGTACTCGGTCTCGACGAGGCCGAACGGCGCCCGGATCTCCAGCGGTACCAACGACTCAACATACCGCCGCGCCACCCGCAGGTCCGTCTTGACCAGAGTCATCTCGACGTTGGAGATGAACGTACGGAAGAAGTGCCACTCGGCGAACATCTCGGTGACGACGTCGGCGAGCCCGGCGTCGTACGCAGCGGCGAGGCCGGTGCCGACGCCGTACCAGCCCGGAACGATCTGCCGCGACTGGGTCCAGCCGAACACCCAGGGGATCGCCCGCAGGCCGTCCAGCCCGCTGCCGCTGTCGGGCCGCCGCGACGGCCTCGACCCGAGCTGAAGCGCGCCGAGCTGGTCGGTCGGCGTCGAGGCCAGGAAGTACGCGGCCAGGTCCGGGTGGTCCACCAGACCTCGGTACGCGTCGAACGCCGCCTCGGACATGACGTCCATCGCGGCGTCGAAGCGCTGAAGGATGTCGTCCGCCTGCCGGGGTTTGGTGTGCAGCAGGGTCGCCTCCAGGGCGCCGGCGAGAGTCAGCTCGAGGTTCTCCCGGGCGAGCGCGGGCAGCGCGTACTTGTCCGAGATGACCTCGCCCTGCTCGGTGAGCTTCACCGCGCCGTCGAGCGTCCCCCACGGCAGCGCCAGGATGGCGTCACGGGTCGGGCCGCCGCCGCGGCCGACCGTGCCGCCGCGACCGTGGAAGAGCACCAGGCGGACACCGTGCCGGGTCGCGACGGTGCGCAGGCGGCGCTGTGCCTGCTGGATCTCCCACTGCGCGGTCGTGATGCCGGCGTCCTTGTTCGAGTCGCTGTAGCCGAGCATCACCTCCTGCACGTCCCCGCGCGCAGCCACCAGCCGGCGGTACGTCGGGTCGGACAGCAGGTCCTCGAGGACGACGTCGGCTGCCCGCAGCTCGGCCACCGTCTCGAGCAGAGGGACGAACCCGAGCCGGGCCTCCCCGCTGGGCAGGTCGACGAGCCCGGCCTCA
Organism: Streptomycetales bacterium; assembly: GCA_025361995.1. GTDB lineage: Bacteria > Actinomycetota > Actinomycetes > Prado026 > Prado026 > JANYIP01. Next base: position 2,389 of record JANYIP010000195.1, read on the forward strand.
CGGGCGAGCAGCACCGCCGCCAGCACGTCGTCGGCGCCGCGGGTCATGGACACGATGTACGTCGCGACGGCGTCCTGGCCGAAGCGGTCCTGGGCCTCGAGGATCGTGGCGAAGACCCGGAATGTCCGCAGCTCGTCACCGGTCAGCGGCGGTGGGCTCGCTGCGAGCGGACGACGTCCGGCGAGCTCGTGCCGCAGCAGCGCCAGGCGGTCCGCCCGAGACAGCTCGAGGTAGGGCGTCGAGCTCTCGTCGAGCCGGTCGATCAGCGTCGCTAGCGCCGCGTGGTGGGCGTCAGCGTGCTCGCGCATGTCCATCGCAGCGAGCTGCAGCCCGAACGCGGACAGCGTACGGATCGACCGCTCGAGCCGGCCGTGCGCGACGAATGTTCCCCGGTTCGCCAGCAGCGAGTCCCGCAGCTGGCACAGGTCCGCGAGCAGCCCGGACGAGTCCGCGTAGTCGCGGCCAGGGGAGTGCGGACGGGCCTGCGCCAGCCGGGTCCGGGTGTTGAGCAGCTTCTGCTGGATGCAGGTGGCCTTGAGTCGGTACGGCTCCTCTGCGTTGAGCCGCAGGTAGCGCCGCTCGAGCTCGGGCAGGGCAGCAAGGTCCGCCTCCAGCGACGCGGTCAGCTCCGGCGACACGGAGACCAGCCGGGTGGACGACGACAGCTCCTGGCGCAGCTCGTCGACCGCGTCGAGAGCCACCCGGATCGCGTGCTCGTGCTGGAGCTCCAGGACGCGCAGCGAGATCTCCGGGGTCACATTCGGGTTGCCGTCTCGGTCACCACCGATCCAGCTGCCGAAGGCCAGCGGGCGCGCTGTCGGTGGGAGGACGGCGCCCAGGCCGGCGAGGGTCTCGGCGAGCTCCTCGAGCACCTCGGGTACGGCGTCGCGGGCGAGCGACTCCAGGTAGTAGACCGCGTTGCGCGCCTCGTCCAGGACGTCGGGCCGGGCCACCCGCAGGTCGTCGCTCTGCCACAGGAGCTCGACGACCTCGGCGAGCCGACGGTCGCGGCGCGGACCCGCCTCCTCGTCGAGGAGGGTCGCCACCCGGCCGAGCTTGGCCAGCGTCGTACGCCGGGCCGCTTCGGTGGGGTGGGCGGTGAAGACCGGGCGCACGGCGAGGCGGGCCACCCCTGCGGCCAGCTCGGCGGGGGCGATCCCGGCGGCCCGTACCGCCTCTGCGGCCCGGGTCAACCAGCCGCCGCGCTCCCGCCGGACCCGGGCGAGCTCGCGGCCACGGTGCACCTGCTCGGTGACGTTCGCAAGGTGGAAGTACGTGGCGAACGCCCGGACCAGCAGGCCGGCGGTGCGGACGTCGAGGTCAGCCAGCAGGTGCGCGGCGGCGGCGGGATCGTCCCGGCTCAGCGCGCGGACGGACTCGACGAGTGCCAGGAGCTCGGGACCCTCTTGCCGGGTCAGGGTGTCGCCGAGCAGGTGGCCGAGGTGGCGGATGTCCGCGCGCAGCGCTGCGTCGTCGAACGCGGGTTCCACAGCTGACGTGGCGTTGGTCGTGGTCTGCACGGGCGTCGCTTCCGGTCGGGCGAGCGGGAGGCGGACGCCATTGTCCAGGCGACCGCAAGGATACGGGAGCTAGGGTCGGCGGCGTGACTCTCGTTTGGCTTCCCTACGCCGACGCCGTGGACCGCATGGGTGGGGTCCCGCCCGGTCTGGACGCCGACATCTGGGACGGGGTGGGACCGTGGCCGGAGTCGGTTCGTGACGTCGAGCTCTACGTCGTGCCGTACATGGTGGGGGAGTCGGTCTTCGGCCCGCTGCCGCAGATGCGCCGGCTGCGCGTGATCCAGACGCTCACCGCCGGGTACGAGGGTGTCCTGCCGCACCTGGAGGCACTGGGAGGGCCGGCGGGTCTGGCCCAGCCGGTGGACCTCTGCAACGCCAAGGGGGTGCACGACGCGTCGACCTCCGAGCTCGCGGTGGGACTGATGCTGGCGTCGCTGCGTGGTCTCGACGACTTCGCCCGGGCGGCTGTCGACGGCCGGTGGCTGTCCGGACGACGCCGGGCACTGGCTGACAGCCGCGTCCTGATCATCGGGTACGGGTCGGTGGGCGCCGCCGTCGAACGACGGCTGGCCGGCTTCGAGGTGGAAGTCGTGCGGGTGGCGCGGACCCCCCGGGTCGGGCCGCAGAGTGCGTCCCGAGGTCCCGTGCACGGCTACGCCGACCTCCCGCAGCTCCTCCCCACCGCTGACGTCGTGGTGCTCTGCGTCCCGCTGACCGACGAGACCACAGGCCTGGTGGACGCGCCGTTCCTCGCCCGGATGCACGACGGAGCCTTGCTGGTCAACGTCTCCCGCGGGCCGGTCGTCGACACCTCCGCACTGCTCGCCGAGCTGACGGCCGGTCGGCTGCGCGCCGCGCTCGACGTCACCGACCCGGAGCCGTTGCCACCTGGCCACCCGTTGTGGTCCGCGCCAGGTGTCCTGATCAGCCCGCACGTCGGCGGAGACACGTCAGCGTTCTTGCCCCGCGCATTCACGTACCTGGCTGACCAGCTCGACCGGTTCGCGACCGGCCGCCCCTTGCTCAACGTCGTCGCTCGCAGTCGTGCCTCGTAGTCGTGCCTCGTAGTCGCGTCTCGTAGGCTGCCGTCATGAGCGACCAGCCGTCTGCTTCCCATCCGATGAAGCCACGCAGCACCGACGTGACCGAGGGGTACGAGCGCGCCCCGGCCCGGGCGATGCTGCGAGCCGTCGGCATGACGGACGACGACTGGGCCAAGCCACAGATCGGTGTCGCATCGTCCTGGAACGAGATCACCCCGTGCAACATGTCGCTGGCCCGGCTGGCGAAGGCGGCCAAGGAGGGCGTGCGCACGGCCGGTGGCTTCCCGATGGAGTTCGGGACGATCTCGGTGTCTGACGGGATCTCGATGGGCCACGAGGGCATGCGGGCCTCGCTCGTGAGCCGGGAGATCATCGCCGACTCGGTCGAGTGCGTGATGCATGCCGAGCGCCTCGACGGCTCGGTGCTGCTCGCGGGCTGCGACAAGTCGCTGCCCGGCATGCTGATGGCCGCGGCCCGGCTCGTCCTGGCCTCGGTCTTCGTCTACGCCGGCTCGATTCTGCCCGGCCGCCTCGGCGACCGGGACCTGACCATCCAGGACATGTTCGAGGGCGTCGGTGCGTGCGCGATCGGCAAGATCACCCGGGACGAGCTCGACGAGATGGAGCGGCGCGCGTGTCCCGGCGAGGGGGCCTGCGCCGGCATGTTCACCGCCAACACGATGGCAGCGGTGTCCGAGGCGATCGGGATGGCGCTGCCCGGGTCGGCGTCGGCGCCGGCCCCTGACGGTCGCCGCGACGTCGACGCCGTCAAGTCCGGCGAAGCCGTCGTCGAGCTGATCCGGCGCGGGATCACCGCCCGCCAGATCATGACCAAGCAGGCCTTCGAGAACGCGATCGCCGTGGTGATGGCCCTCGGCGGGTCCACCAACGCTGTGCTGCACCTGATGGCGATCGCGCACGAGGCCCGGGTCGACCTCAGCCTCGACGACTTCAACAGGATCGGCGACCGGACGCCGCACCTCGCTGACGTCAAGCCCTTCGGCCGGTACGTGATGAACGACATCGACCACATCGGTGGGGTGCCGGTCGTGATGAAGGCGCTGCTCGACGCTGGGCTGATGCACGGGGACGTCATGACCGTGACCGGCAAGACGATGGCCGAGAACCTGGCGGACATCGCCCCGCCCGACCCGGACGGCAAGATCATCCACGCGATGGCGACGCCGCTGCACCGGACCGGCGGGTTGCTGATCCTGCGTGGGTCGCTCGCCCCCGAGGGAGCGGTGATCAAGTCCGCCAGCGTCGACGAGCCGGTCTTCGAGGGCCTGGCCAAGGTCTTCGACGACGAGGTCGACGCGATGGACGCCGTCACCGGTGGCCGGATCGTCGCCGGGGACGTGGTCGTCATCCGGTACGAGGGGCCCCAAGGTGGTCCCGGGATGCGCGAGATGCTCGCCGTGACGGCGGCGATCAAGGGGGCCGGGCTCGGCAAGGACGTGCTGCTGCTGACCGACGGCAGATTCTCCGGAGCGACCGCGGGCTTCTGCATCGGGCACGTCGCACCGGAGGCACCGCACGGCGGGCCGATCGCGTTCGTGGCGGACGGCGACCGGATCCGGCTCGACATGACCGCACGCACGCTCGACCTGCTGGTCGACAGCGCTGAGCTCGAGCGCCGCCGCGACGGCTGGAAGCCGCAGGAGCCGCGCTACACCCGAGGCGTGCTCGCCAAGTACGCCAAGCTGGTCGGCTCGGCTGCCCAGGGCGCCGTCTGCGACTGACCGAATGGTGAGACGCCCGTCTTGCCTACTTGACGCGGCCCAGGTCCGGTGCGACCGTGGGCCAATGCGTACCGGCATCGTCGTACTCGTGGAGCGCGCAGGCTGAGAACCAGTCCGCGCGCCGCCCCGCTGAGCCCACCTGGGCCGCGGGGCTTTTGCTTGGATAGACCTGCTGCACCCTGACCCGCGAACAGGAAGTCCGATGAGCGAAAAGATCTCCGGAGCCCAGAGCCTCGTGCAGGCGCTGGAGACTGCCGGTGCCGAGGTCATCTTCGGAATCCCCGGCGGCGCGATCCTGCCGGCGTACGACCCGCTCTTCGACTCCAAGGTCCGGCACATCCTGGTACGTCACGAGCAGGGCGCCGGTCACGCCGCCGAGGGGTACGCCGCGGCCACCGGCAAGGTCGGGGTCTGCATGGCCACCTCCGGGCCCGGCGCGACCAACCTCGTCACCCCGATCGCCGATGCGTACATGGACTCGATCCCGATGGTGGCGGTGACCGGGCAGGTGCCCAGCGCCTCGATCGGCAGCGACGCCTTCCAGGAGGCGGACATCCGGGGCATCACGATGCCCATCACCAAGCACAACTTCCTGGTGACCGACGCAGCGGAGATCCCGCGCCGGATCGCCGAGGCGTTCCACATCGCGAGCACCGGCCGGCCGGGGCCGGTCCTGGTCGACATCTCCAAGGACGCACTGCAGGCGAGCACCACCTTCCAGTGGCCGGCGACGCTGGACCTGCCGGGGTACCGGCCGGTCACCCGGCCGCACAGCAAGCAGGTCCGTGAGGCCGCGCGGCTGATCCTCGAGGCGCGCCGCCCGGTCCTGTACGTCGGCGGTGGGGTGATCCGGGCCCGGGCCGCCGCCGAGCTGCACGTGCTCGCCGAGCTGACCGGCATCCCGGTGGTGACCACCCTGATGGCTCGCGGTGCGTTCCCGGACAGCCACCCGCTGCACCTCGGCATGCCCGGGATGCACGGCACCGTGGCGGCGGTCGGCGCCCTGCAGAAGAGTGACCTGCTCATCACCCTCGGCGCGCGGTTCGACGACCGGGTGACCGGCAAGCTGTCGAGCTTCGCACCGGACGCCAAGGTGATCCACGCGGACATCGACCCCGCCGAGATCTCCAAGAACCGCACGGCCGACGTCCCGATCGTGGGCGACTGCCGCGAGGTCATCGCCGACCTCATCGTCGCGATCAAGGCCGAGCTCGACGCCGGCGGCTCCTTCGACTACGCGGGGTGGTGGCGCCAGCTCGACCAGCTGCGCAGCACGTACCCGCTGGGCTACGACACCCCGGCAGGCGGCGAGGTCGCGCCGCAGTACGTCATCGAACGCATCGGCGCGATCGTCGGGCCCGACGCGATCTACTGCGCGGGTGTGGGCCAGCACCAGATGTGGGCGGCCCAGTTCGTCCGGTACGAGAAGCCGAACAGCTGGATCAACTCCGGCGGGCTCGGCACGATGGGCTTCGCCGTCCCCGCGGCGATGGGTGCCAAGGTCGGGCGTCCCGACACCACGGTGTGGGCCATCGACGGCGACGGCTGCTTCCAGATGACCAACCAGGAGCTCGCGACCTGCGCGCTCAACGACATCCCGATCAAGGTCGCCGTCATCAACAACGGCAGCCTCGGCATGGTCCGGCAGTGGCAGACACTGTTCTACGACTCGCGCTACTCCAACACCGACCTGCACTCGAGGCGGATCCCCGACTTCGTCAAGCTGGCGGACGCGTACGGCTGCGTAGGGCTCCGGTGCGACTCGGCCGCCGACGTCGACGCGACCATCGACAAGGCCATGGCTGTGGACGACCGGCCGGTGGTGGTCGACTTCGTCGTCCACCAGGACGCCATGGTGTGGCCGATGGTGGCAGCCGGCACCAGCAACGACGACATCATGGTCGCGCGCGACCTGGCGCCGGTCTGGGACCGGGAGGAGTGATCGTGCGAGCCGCAACGAGGCCGTCGGGCCGAGCGCAGCGAGGCACAGGCTTCGTGGAGGCGATCACGATCGCGACCAGGGGAGAGGAGTAGCTATGAGTCGGCACACGCTGTCCGTGCTGGTCGAGGACCAGCCGGGTGTCCTGGCACGCATAGCGGGGCTGTTCTCCCGGCGAAGCTTCAACATCGAGTCGCTGGCGGTCGGCCCCACCGAGCACGTCGGCGTCTCGCGGATCACCATCGTCGTGAGCGTCGAGGGCAACCCGCTCGAGCAGGTCACCAAGCAGCTCAACAAGCTGGTCAACGTGATCAAGATCGTCGAGCTGGAGCCGGGTCAGTCCGTCCAGCGGGAGATCATGCTGGTCAAGGTCCGCGCGGACGCCGAGACCCGGTCGCACGTGCTCGAGACCGTCCAGCTCTTCCGTGCCAAGGTCGTCGACGTCTCGATCGACGCCGTCACCGTCGAGGCCACCGGCAACGCCGAGAAGCTGGAGGCGCTGCTCCGCGTGCTCGAGCCGTTCGGCATCCGCGAGCTCGTCCAGTCGGGGATGGTCGCGCTCGGCCGGGGCGGCCGCTCGATCACCGACCGGTCCCTGCGCTCGCTCGACAAGACCACCGCCTAGTCCGCTGTCTGCTTGTTCACCAGTCACCCAGCTTTTCCGTCACCCACCTTTGAAGGAGCACACCCGCTGTGGCCGAGATGTTCTACGACGACGATGCCGACCTGTCGATCATCCAGGGCCGCCACGTCGCGGTGCTCGGCTACGGGAGCCAGGGCCACGCGCACGCGCTCTCGCTGCGCGACTCCGGGGTCGACGTGCGCGTGGGACTGCCGGAGGGGTCGAAGAGCAGGGCCAAGGCCGAGGCCGACGGGCTGCGCGTCGTCACGCCGTTCCAGGCCTGTGAAGAGGCCGACCTGATCATGATCCTGGCGCCGGACCCGGTGCAGCGGCACCTCTACGCCGAGGCGGTCGAGCCCAACCTGGTCGATGGGAACGCGATCTTCTTCGGGCACGGGTTCAACATCCGGTTCGGCTACATCAAGCCGCCGGCGGGTGTGGACGTCGCCATGGTGGCGCCCAAGGGCCCGGGTCATCTCGTGCGCCGCGAGTTCAGCGCCGGTCGCGGGGTCCCGGTCATCGTCGCGGTCGAGCAGGACGCGTCCGGCGGTGCCTGGCCGCTCACCCTCGCGTACGCCAAGGGCATCGGCGGGCTGCGCGCGGGCGGCATCAAGTCGACGTTCACGGAGGAGACGGAGACGGACCTCTTCGGGGAGCAGGCCGTGCTCTGCGGCGGTGCCTCGGCGCTGGTCCAGACCGGTTTCGAGGTGCTCATCGAGGCTGGCTACCAGCCCGAGGTCGCGTACTTCGAGTGCCTGCACGAGCTCAAGCTCATCGTCGACCTGATGTACGAGGGCGGCATCGCCAAGCAGCGCTGGTCAGTGTCGGACACGGCCGAGTACGGCGACTACGTATCGGGCCCGCGGATCATCGACGCCCGGGTGAAGGAGAGCATGAAGTCAGTGCTCGCCGACGTCCAGAGCGGCGCGTTCGCGCAGCGTTTCATCGACGACCAGGACGCCGGCGCCCCCGAGTTCAAGCGGCTGCGCGCCGAGGGGGAGGCGCACCCGATCGAGGCGACCGGGCGCAAGCTGCGCAAGCTGATGGCCTGGGTCGAGAGCGACGACGACTACGTCGAGGGCACCGCAGCTCGCTGAGGCACGCCGGCTTGCTGAGGCACCACGACGGCGGCGCGAGTCCCGGGTGACCCGGGGCCGCGTCGCGTCCGCATGCCGGACGTTGTGAAGGACTTCACAAGGGCCTCGGTACGCTTGCGCTCTCGTCCCGCCGGAAGGTGTTGATCTGCTGTGACCAAGCCCGTCGTCCTGATCGCCGAGGAGCTCTCACCGGCAACGGTCGAGGCTCTCGGCCCCGACTTCGAGGTCCGCTACTGCGACGGTGCCGACCGCGCCGAGCTGCTGCCAGCGCTCGCGGACGTCGATGCGGTGCTCATCCGCAGCGCCACCCAGATCGACGCGGAGGCGCTCAGCGCCGCCAAGCGGCTCAAGGTCGTCGCTCGGGCCGGCGTCGGTCTCGACAACGTCGATGTCGCCGCCGCCACTGCGGCCGGCGTGATGGTCGTCAACGCCCCACAGTCCAACATCGTCAGCGCGGCCGAGCTCGCGATCGGGCTGCTCATCGCGGTGGCCCGCAACATCGCGCCGGCGAGCGCGGCGCTCAGGGGCGGTGCCTGGAAGCGGTCCAAGTACAGCGGCGTCGAGCTGCAGGACAAGGTCCTGGGCGTGGTGGGCCTCGGCCGGATCGGCGTGCTCGTCGCCCAGCGGCTCTCCGGGTTCGGCATGCGCGTCATCGCGTACGACCCGTACGTGCAGCCCGCTCGGGCGGCGCAGCTCGGGGTCCGGCTGGTCAGCCTCGACGAGCTGCTCGCCGAGTCCGACTTCATCACCGTGCACCTTCCCAAGACGGCCGAGACCATCGGCCTCATCGGCGAGGACGCGCTGCACAAGGTCAAGCCGTCCGTCCGGATCATCAACGCTGCCCGCGGCGGCATCGTCGACGAAGCCGCCCTCGCGAGTGCCCTTACAGACGGGCGGGTGGCCGGCGCCGGGCTCGACGTCTACGCCAAGGAGCCGTGCACCGACAGCCCGCTCTTCGCCTTCGAGCAGGTCGTCGCCGTCCCGCACCTCGGCGCGAGCACCGACGAGGCACAGGAGAAGGCGGGCATCTCGGTCGCCCGCTCGGTCCGGCTGGCGCTGGCTGGCGAGCTCGTCCCCGACGCGGTGAACGTCCAAGGTGGCGTCATCGCCGAGGACGTCAAGCCGGGCCTGCCGCTGGCGGAGCGGCTCGGCCGGATCTTCTCGGCGCTGGCCGGCGGTGTCGCCGTCCGCATCGACGTCGAGGTCCGCGGCGAGATCGCTGTGCACGATGTGTCGGTGCTCGAGCTCGCCGCGCTCAAGGGTGTCTTCTGCGACGTCGTCGAGGAGTCGGTCTCGTACGTCAACGCACCGCTGATCGCCAAGGAGCGGGGGGTCGAGGTCGCCCTCACCACCAGCGAGGAGAGCCCCGACCACCGCAACCTGCTGACCGTCCGCGGCACGCTGCCCGACGGCGAGGTCGTATCGGTCTCCGGCACGCTGGTCGGCCCGCGCCGGACTGAGAAGCTGGTGGAGATCAACGGGTTCGACGTGGATCTGCTGCCGACCGAGCACATGGCGTTCTTCCGCTACCACGACCGCCCGGGCGTGGTTGGGGCGGTCGGCAAGCTCCTCGGTGACGCCGGAATCAACATCGCCGGCATGCAGGTCAGCAGGGACTCCCGCGGCGGGCACGCGCTGATGGCGCTGACCGTCGACTCCGCGGTCCCGGGCCCGACCATGTCCGGCATCGTGGCCGCCATCGGCGCGCACTCGGGCCGGGCCGTCGACCTGGAGGCCTGACCCAGTGAGCCGGACGCTGCGGCTGGCTGTCATCGCCGGGGACGGGATCGGGCCCGAGGTCGTCGCCGAGGGGCTCAAGGTGCTGGACGCGGTGGCTCCCGCGCACGACCTCGTCGTCGCCCCGACCCACTACGACCTGGGGGCGCGTCGCTGGCACGCCTCCGGCGAGACGCTCCCCGACTCGGTGCTGGCCGAGCTGCGCGGAGCCGACGCGATCCTCCTCGGCGCCGTCGGCGACCCGTCGGTGCCGAGCGGAGTGCTGGAGCGCGGCCTGCTGCTTCGCCTGCGTTTCGAGCTCGACCACCACGTGAATCTGCGCCCGGTGCGGCTCCTGCCCGGCGTGGTCACCCCGCTGGCCGGCGTGACCCCGGCCGACATCGACATGATCGTCGTGCGGGAGGGCACCGAGGGTCCGTACGCCGGGTCGGGTGGTTTCCTGCGCCGCGGGACCCCGCACGAGATCGCGACCGAGGAGAGCTTGAACACCCGGTTCGGCGTCGAGCGGGTCGTGCGGGACGCGTTCGCGCGAGCGGCCGCCCGACCGCGCCGGCTGATCACGCTGGTGCACAAGAACAACGTGCTCACCCAGGCGGGCGATCTGTGGACCCGCACGTTCACCGACGTCGCCGCCGACTTCCCCGGCGTACGGACTGAATACCTGCACGTCGACGCCGCGACGATGTTCTTCGTGACCTCGCCGCAGCGCTTCGACGTCGTCGTGACCGACAACCTCTTCGGCGACATCATCACCGACCTCGGCGCGGCGATCGCCGGCGGGATCGGTCTTGCGGCCAGCGGCAACCTCGATGTCAGCAGAGCCAACCCGAGCATGTTCGAGCCCGTCCACGGTTCGGCGCCCGACATCGCCGGTCAGGCCAAGGCCGATCCGACGGCCACGGTGCTCTCGGTCGCCATGCTGCTCGACCACATCGGGCTGCCCGACGCGGCCGTGCAGGTGGACGCCGCGGTGGCCGCCGACCTGCTCGCCCGGCGCGACCTCCCGGCGCGGCGCACGTCCAGCATCGGAGACGCGCTCGCCAGCGCTGCCATCGGCTAAGTACCGTGGAGCCATGACCGGCACCGATCTCATCGCACTCAAGCCCACCGGGACCCCGCTCGACGCCGCCGAGCGCGAGCTGCGGCTCGCCGAGCCCGGCTTCGGCCGTTTCTTCACCGACCACATGGTCACGATCACCTGGGACGCGGGCCAGGGCTGGCACGACGCCCAGCTGGTGCCGTACGCACCGCTGTCGATGGACCCGGCGGTGATGGTCCTGCACTACGGCCAGGCGATCTTCGAGGGGCTCAAGGCCTACCGGCAGCCGGACGGTGGCATCGCCACCTTCCGACCCGAGGAGAACGCGCGCCGGTTCCAGCGCTCGGCCCGCCGGCTCGCGATGCCGGAGCTGCCCGAGGAGCTCTTCCTCGCCTCGCTGCAGGCGCTCATCTCCCAAGACCAGGACTGGGTGCCGTCCGGCGCCGAGAAGAGCCTGTACCTGCGGCCGCTCATGTTCTCGACCGAGGTCGGCCTCGGGGTGCGCCCGTCCTCGTCGTACCTGTACGTGCTGATCGCGTCGCCGGCGGGTGCGTACTTCCCCCGCGGGCTCAAGCCGGTCACGGTGTGGTTGTCCGAGGAGTACAGCCGGGCGGCACCGGGCGGAACCGGCGAGGCCAAGTGCGCCGGGAACTACGCAGCCTCGCTGGTCGCCCAGGCCCAAGCCGCCGACCAGGGCTGCGACCAGGTGGTCTGGCTCGACGCCGGCGAGCACCGCTGGGTCGAGGAGATGGGCGGCATGAACCTCTACTTCGTGCGCGGCTCCGGCGATACCGCCTCGATCGTGACCCCGACGCTGACCGGATCGCTGCTCGCCGGGGTGACCCGTGACTCGCTGCTCACCCTCGCCGGGGACCTCGGGTACGTGGCCTCGGCGGACCGCATCTCGGTGGACGACTGGCGCGACGGCAACGCCTCGGGCGAGATCACCGAGGTCTTCGCCTGTGGCACGGCCGCGGTCATCACTCCGGTCGGGGCCGTGAAGTCTGCTTCGCACGAGTGGACGATCGGCGACGGTGAGACGGGTCCGGTGACCGCTCGGCTCCGCAAGGCGCTTCTCGACATCCAGACCGGGGCCGCGCCAGACATGCACGGCTGGGTCCACCCGCTCACGGTGACCATCTGAGATGTGCCAGAATGGTGCCGTGCACAGCACGCTGATCATTAGCTAGAGCGCGCCGGGGCTCCGTCCCCGCCGCGCAGGCCTCCCACGTCGTGGGGGGCCTTCTTTTTTCCCTGATCTTCGTCTCGAGGAGCCAGTCGCAGTGGACGACACCTTTCACGTCTACGACACGACGTTGCGCGACGGCGCGCAGCAGGAGGGGCTCACCCTCACGGTCGGCGACAAGCTGACGATCGCCCGTCACCTGGACAGCCTCGGCGTCGGCTTCATCGAGGGCGGCTGGCCCGGGGCGATCCCCAAGGACACCGAGTTCTTCTCCCGGGCTCGTACCGAGCTCGACCTGAAGCACGCGACGCTCGCTGCCTTCGGCTCGACCCGGCGGGCCGGCGCGGTCGCGGCCGACGACCCGATCGTGGTGGCGCTGCGGGAGTCCGGTGCGGCGGTGGTCACGCTGGTGGCCAAGGCCTACGACCGGCACGTCGAGCTCGCCCTGCGCACCACCCTGGCCGAGAACCTGGCGATGATCCGCGACACCGTGGAGCACCTGCGGGCCGAGGGTCAGCGGGTCTTCCTGGACGCGGAGCACTTCTTCGACGGGTACCGCTCGGACCCGGCGTACGCCGTGGAGGTCGTGCGGGTGGCCGCCGAGGCGGGCGCCGACGTGGTGGCGCTCTGCGACACCAACGGGGGCATGCTGCCCGACGAGCTCGCCGACGTCGTGGCCGAGGTGCTGGCCGCGTCCCAGGCCCGGCTCGGGATCCACTGCCACGACGACACGGCCTGCGCGGTGGCCAACACGCTCGCCGCGGTCGATGCCGGTGTCACGCACGTCCAGGGGACGGCGAACGGCTATGGCGAGCGGTCGGGCAACGCCAACCTCTTCAGCGTGGTGGCGAACCTGCAGCTGAAGAAGGGCCGGTCGGTCGTCCCGGCTGAGGCGCTCGCTGACATGACGCGGATCGCCCACGCGGTCTCCGAGGTCACCAACGTCTCGCCCAACCAGCACCAGCCGTACGTCGGGATGTCGGCCTTCGCCCACAAGGCCGGGCTGCACGCCAGCGCCATCAAGGTCGACCCGATGCTGTACCAGCACATCGACCCGGCGGCCGTGGGCAACGACATGCGCATGCTCGTCTCCGACATGGCCGGCCGCGCGTCGATCGAGCTCAAGGGCCGCGAGCTGGGCTACGACCTCGCTGGCGACCACGAGGTGCTGACCCGGGTCGTCGAGCGGGTCAAGGCGATGGAGGCTCGCGGTTTCACCTTCGAGGCGGCTGACGCCTCCTTCGAGCTGCTGCTGCGCGACGAGGTCGCGGGGGAGCGGCGCCGGCACTTCTCCGTCGAGTCGTGGCGGGCCATCGTCGAGCAAGGACCCGACGGTGAGGTACGCAGCGAGGCGACCGTCAAGATCTATGCCGGCGGTGAGCGGATCGTGGCCACCGGGGAGGGCAACGGTCCGGTCAACGCGCTGGACCAGGCGCTCCGGCTTGGGCTGGCCCGGTCGTTCCCCGAGCTCGAGCGGCTCGAGCTCGTGGACTACAAGGTCCGCATCCTCGAGGGGTCGCAGGGCACGAGCGCCGTCACCCGGGTCCTGGTGGAGACCTCGGACGGCTCGACCGAGTGGGACACGGTCGGTGTGCACGAGAACGTGATCGCCGCCTCCTGGATGGCTCTCGAGGACGCCGTCGCGTACGGACTGCTCCGCGCCGGCCGGACCGCTGAGTGAGCGGCCTGGGTTCGGGTCCCCGACCAGCCCGGTAACGTTGCGCCTCGTGCGCATCGCGAGGTTCTCGACCACTGACCAGACCCCCAGGTACGGCGTCATCGAGGGCGACCCGGGTGCGCCGGACGCCGTCGTCACCGAGCTGGCCGGGTTTCCGCTCCCGCCGTTCGAGCTGAGCGGGACCCACCACCCGCTCGCGGAGGTCAAGCTGCTGGCCCCGGTCGTGGGCAGCAAGATCGTCGCGGTGGGCAAGAACTACGCCGAGCACGTCCGCGAGATGGGCGGTGACTCCCCGCCGGCCGAGCCGGTCCTCTTCCTCAAACCGTCGACCTCGGTGATCGGTCCCGGCGACGCGATCGTGCTGCCGGCGCTGAGCACCGAAGTCCACCACGAGGCCGAGCTGGCTGTCGTCATCGGAGGGATCGTCCGCCGGGTCCCGGTCGAGCGTGCGCTGGACGCCGTGCTCGGCTACACCTGCGCCAACGACGTGACCGCGCGCGACCTGCAGCGCAGCGACGGACAGTGGGCCAGGGCCAAGGGCTTCGACACGTTCTGCCCGCTCGGGCCGTGGATCGAGACCGAGCTGGACCCGGCCGACCTCGCGATCGAGTGCCGGGTCGACGGTGAGCTGCGTCAGTCCGGAAGCACGGCGGACCTGCTCCGCGGCGTCGCCGAGCTCATCGCGTACGCCAGCGCTGTGATGACGCTCCTGCCCGGCGACGTACTGCTGACCGGAACCCCGGCAGGCGTGGGCCCGATCAGGGCCGGGAACCGTGTGGACGTCACCATCGCGGGGATCGGCACCCTGAGCAACACCGTGATTGCTGACCCCGTGATCGGCGATGGAGGGTCCGACGCATGAGCGACGTCAGGGTTCGGTTCTGCCCGTCGCCGACGGGCAACCCGCACGTCGGGCTGATCCGGACGGCGCTCTTCAACTGGGCGTACGCCCGGCACACCGGTGGCACGTTCGTCTTCCGCATCGAGGACACCGACGCCTCGCGCGACAGCGAGGAGAGCTACGCCCAGCTCCTGGACGCGCTGCGCTGGCTCGGGCTCGACTGGGACGAGGGTCCGGAGGTCGGCGGTGCCTACGGCCCGTACCGGCAGTCGCAGCGGCTGAACATCTACGCCGACGTCGCCCGCCGGCTGGTCGAGGGCGGGCACGCGTACGAGTCGTTCTCCACCCCCGAGGAGGTCGACGCGCGGCGCAAGGCGCGTGGCCAGGACACCAAGCTCGGGTACGACAACGCCGACCGCGACCTCACCGACGAGCAGAAGGCGGCCTTCCGCGCCGAAGGACGGCTCCCGGTGCTGCGGCTGCGGATGCCCGAAGGCGTGCTCGAGTGGGACGACCTCGTGCGCGGGCCGATCAGCTTCGCCCACGAGCACGTGCCTGACTTCGTCATCGTCCGGGGCAACGGGGACCCGCTGTACACGCTGGTGAACCCGGTCGACGACGCCATGATGAAGATCACCCACGTGCTGCGCGGCGAGGACCTGCTCTCCTCGACGCCGCGCCAGCTCGCGCTCTACCAGGCGCTGGTCCAGATCGGTGTGGCCGAGTCGACGCCGCGGTTCGGCCACCTCCCCTACGTGATGGGTGAGGGCAACAAGAAGCTGTCCAAGCGTGATCCGCAGGCGGCGCTCAACCACTACCGCGAGCGGGGGTTCCTGCCCGAGGGCCTGCTCAACTACTTGGCGCTGCTGGGATGGTCAATGGGCGACGACGTCGAGATCTTCAGCCTGGCCGAGATGGCCGCGGCGTTCGAGCTCAGCCGGGTCAGCGCGAATCCGGCCCGCTTCGACCTCAAGAAGTGTGAGGCCATCAACGGCGTGCACCTGCGGGCGCTGGCCCCCGACGACCTGGCGGACCGGATGCTGCCGTTCCTGCGCAGGTCCGGCGCGATCGTCGGCGACCCGACTGCCCACCAGCTGCGCCTGCTCCACGCGGGCGCCCCGCTCGTGATCGAGCGCATGACCGTGCTCGAGGAGGCACCGGGGATGCTGGGCTTCCTCGTCATCGACCCGGACCGGTTCGTCGTCGAGGACGAGGCGGTGGCCGCGCTCGGCGATGGCACCCACGCCACCTTGGTCGCCGCCTACGACGCGCTTGCCCCGCTGGCTGATGCGCCGGCGGGCTGGGTCACCGCTGCGATCGAGGCGGCTCTGCGGGGCTCGCTGGTCGACGGCCTCGGGTTGAAGCCCAAGGTCGCGTTCACCCCGGTGCGTGTCGCTGTCACCGGTCGCCGGGTGTCGCCGCCGCTCTTCGAGTCGATGGAGCTGCTCGGAGCCGAGCTCTCGCTCGCCAGGCTCGCGGCGCTGCGCGACCAGCTGGCCGGCTGAGCCCGGCTTGCCCGGCTTGCCCGGCTTGCCCGGTGCGGCCCGGTCGCGCCCGGTGTCGCCGCGTCAGCCGATCAAGGCCGTCCTCTTCGACGTGGACGACACCCTCGTCGACCACCGGCGGGCCCAGCGGGCCGGTCTGGTGGCCGGACTGGCCGGTGACGGCGTGGTCGCTGACGAGGCCGCCCACACGCGCTGGGGCGAGCTCGTCGACGCGACCTTCGCGCGATACCTCGCCGGGGAGCTGAGCTTCGACGAGCAGCGGCGGGTCCGCGTCCGCGCGATGACCGGGCGAGAACTGGACGACGCCGAGGCCGATGCCTGGACAGCCCGCAGCGTGGCCGGCTTCGAGGCCGGCCTCGCGCTGTACGACGACGCAGCGCCCACTCTTGATCAGCTGACCCAGCTGGCCCAGGTACGGAACCTCAAGCTTGGGGCCTTCTCCAACGTCGACGGCGGCTTCACCCGGCGCAAGCTCGAGCTGGTGGGCGTGCTCGACCGCTTCGACACCGTGCTGGGCATGGGGGAGGTGGCTGCGCCCAAGCCAGCCCCGGACCCCTTCCTGGCCCTCTGCGCTGCTCTGAAGGTCGAGCCATCGCAGGCGGTCCACGTGGGTGACCGCTGGGGCACGGACGCCGTCGCGGCCGCTGATGCCGGCCTGCTCGGAGTCTGGTTGGACCGCCCCGGCGCGCAGGGAGCCGGGCGACGTCCGGCCCCCGGTCACGGGCGCGACGACATCGTCGTCATCCAGTCCCTGACCGAGGTCGTTGAGCTCGTCCGGTTCGGCTCGCTTTGATGGGGAGTGCGGCGATCAGGTACCCTCGACCTCGTTCGACCCGCCTCCGCTAGCCCTTTGCGAGCAATGGTGCGTCGGTGCAACCCATGGGGTATGGGGTAATTGGCAGCCCGAGGGATTCTGGTTCCCTTAGTCTTGGTTCGAGTCCAGGTACCCCAGCGGCCCCGTTGTGTAGCGGCCTAGCACGTCGCCCTCTCAAGGCGGTAGCGCGGGTTCGAATCCCGTCGGGGCTACCACACCGAAGGCCCAGGTCGATCGCTGACCTGGGCCTTTCGTGCGTTTTCGAGCTAGTCGGTGGCCGGCTCGATCTCGAGGTGGGCTTCCCACTTCTCCTCGATCCGGCCGAACTTCCAGACCGACAGCGCGATCACCCAGGTCAGGATAAAGAGCCCGACGATCGCGAAGCCGACCATGTTCAGGTTGAGGTTGCCGATGGTCGCGAGGGGGCCAGACTCGATCTTCAGCCGGTCGGTCAGGATCGAGACCAGCTCGATGGTGCCGATGATGAGCGCCACCGCGACCGACAACCCGGTGATCGTGATGTTGTAGTACACCTTGCGCACCGGCTTCGAGAACGCCCAACCGTACGCGAAGTTCATGAAGCAGCCGTCGATGCTGTCGAGCAGGCTCATCCCGGCCGCGAAGAGGATCGGCAGGGTGAGGATCGCGTACCAGGGCAGGGCGAATGCCGCCGCCCCACCAGCCAGGACCAGCAGGCCGACCTCGGTCGCGGTGTCAAAGCCCAGCCCGAACAGCAGGCCGACCAGGTACATGTGCCACGGCTTGCGCACCGCCTTGGTCGCGCCGCCGAGGATGCGGTTCATGAACCCGCGGTTGTTGAGCTGGTGCTCCAGGGCGGCCTCGTCGAAAGAGCCGCTGCGCATCTGCCGGAACACTTTGAGGATCCCGAGCAGCACCACCAGGTTGAGGATGCCGATGATGAACAGGAAGAGGCCGGACACCGCCGTACCCACCAGCCCGGTGACGCTGTGCAGGGTGGACGCGTCGCTGCCCACCTGGCCGGCCAGTGCGCGTACCCCGGCGGCGAGCAGGACGCACAGGGCGAAGACGACGCTCGAGTGCCCGAGCGAGAACCAGAATCCGACCGACACCGGCCGCTTGCCGTCGGCCATCAGCTTGCGCGTGGTGTTGTCGATCGCCGCGATGTGGTCAGCGTCGAACGCGTGCCGCATCCCCAGGGTGTACGCGGTCAAGCCCAGCCCGACGCCAAAGACCTGGGTCGAGCTCACGTGGTAGTGGTGCGGAGCCACGATGCCGATGAGCACGCCCCAGCCGACCACGTGCAGGAGCAGGACGAAGGCGGCCATGCCGCTGACCGAGGCCCACTCACCCGGGGTCAGCGCTTGCCGGACCCGCAGGTAGCGGGACGTGGAGGGCAAGGTCTGGGTAGCCACGCTCATGTCGCCTCGAACCCTCTCGTTGCCACTGTCCAGCCCCATTGCCTTTCAGGCCTGTCAGGGACGCTATTGCAGGCTCACCGTTCTTGCCACTTGGAGGCAACAAGAGTTCAAAGAGCTGCGTGCGAGCGGTTCGGTACCGATCGCGTGCTGGATTGGTTCAGGAGGACTGGATTGGTTCAGGACGAGGGCGTCAGGTCGCGTTGCGGCGGAGGGCTTCGGTCAGCCGGTTTCCGGCGGCCAGCACGGCGGCTGCGTGCAGCCGACCTGGCGTACGTGAGAGCCGCTCGAGCGGGCCAGAGACCGAGACCGCCGCGACCACACGACCCGAAGGGGCGCGCACCGCTGCGGACACCGACGCGACGCCCGGCTCGCGCTCGCCGACGCTTTGCGCCCAGCCGCGTCGTCGTACGCCGGCCAGCATGGTGGCGGTGAAGCGCGCGCCCATGAGGCCGCGGTGCAGGCGGTCGGGCTCCTCCCAGGCGAGCAAGGTCTGGGCGGCCGACCCGGCTTGCATGGACAGCACACTGCCGATGGGGACGCTGTCGCGCAGCCCGTGCAGGCGCTCGGCCGCGGCCACGCAGATCCGGTCGTCGCCCTGCCGCCGGTAGAGCTGCGCGCTCTCGCCGGTGGTCTCGAGCAGCCAGGACAGGACCGGACCGGCCGCGGCGATCAGGCGGTCCTCGCCGGCCGCCGCCGCCAGCTCGGCGAGGCGTGGGCCCAGGACGAACCGGCCCTGCAGGTCGCGGGTCACCAGCCGGTGGTACTCCAGTGCGACAGCGAGCCGGTGGGCAGTGGGTCGGGCGAGACCGGTGGCATGGACCAGGCCCGCGAGGGTCTGCGGGCCTGGCTCGAGCGCAGAAAGCACGAGCGCGGCCTTGTCCAGGACGCCGACTCCGCTAGTGTTGTCCATGTACCGATACTACCGTCTCGACATGCGAGACGCCAGTGCTCAGTCCGACGCAGCTAGCACGAGAGGTCACCATGGGACGCACGCTCGCCGAGAAGGTCTGGGACGCCCACGTCGTACGACGCGCCGACGGTGAGCCCGACCTCCTCTACATCGACCTGCACCTCATCCACGAGGTCACCAGCCCGCAGGCGTTCGACGGCCTGCGCGAGACGGGCCGGGGGGTCCGCCGCACCGACCTCACGATCGCCACCGAGGACCACAACATCCCGACGATCGACCTCGACAAGCCGATCGCCGACCCGGTCAGCCGTGAGCAGATCGCCACGCTGCGCCGAAACTGCGCAGAGTTCGGGGTCCGGCTGCACCCGCTCGGTGACGTCGAGCAGGGCATCGTGCACGTGGTCGGTCCGCAGCTGGGATTGACGCAGCCGGGCATGACGGTCGTCTGCGGAGACTCCCACACGAGCACCCACGGGGCGTTCGGGGCGCTGGCCTTCGGCATCGGCACGAGCGAGGTGGAGCACGTCCTCGCCACCCAGACGCTCCCGCTGACCCCGTTCAAGACGATGGCGGTCACCGTGCAGGGCGCGCTGCCCGACGGGGTGACGGCCAAGGACCTGATCCTCGCGGTGATCACCCAGATCGGGACGGGCGGGGGGCAGGGCTACGTCATCGAGTACCGCGGCGAGGCCATCCGCGGCCTGTCGATGGAAGGCCGGATGACCATCTGCAACATGTCGATCGAGGCAGGTGCACGGGCCGGGATGATCGCCCCGGACGCGACGACGCAGGAGTTCCTGGCCGGTCGGCCGCACGCGCCTGCGGGGGCAGACTGGGACGACGCCGTCGGCTGGTGGGGGACGCTCGCGACGGACGACGACGCGGTGTTCGACCACGAGGTGGTCATCGACGCCGCCGCGCTGTCCCCCTTCGTGACGTGGGGGACCAACCCCGGCCAGGGCGCGCCGATCTCGGCGACGGTGCCGGACCCGGCGTCGTACGACGACCCGTTCGAGCGCACCGCCGCCGAGCGCGCGCTGGAGTACATGGGTCTGACGGCAGGGACGCCGCTGCGCGAGGTTGCGGTGGACACCGTCTTCCTGGGGTCCTGCACCAATGGCCGGCTCGAGGACCTGCGCGCGGCGGCCGGAGTGCTCGCCGGCCGCCACGTCGCCGACTCCGTACGGATGCTCGTGGTCCCCGGCTCGGTACGGGTACGCCTCGCTGCCGAGGCCGAAGGGCTCGACCAGGTGTTCCTCGCGGCCGGCGCGGAGTGGCGTGGCGCTGGCTGCTCGATGTGCCTGGGCATGAACGCCGACCAGCTGGCCCCCGGCGAGCGCAGCGCGTCGACGTCGAACCGGAACTTCGAAGGCCGGCAGGGCAAGGGCGGCCGCACCCACCTGGTCTCTCCGCAGGTGGCGGCGGCCACCGCGGTGGTCGGCCGGCTCGCATCCCCTGCTGATCTCGTCTCTCCCGGTGCTTCCGCAGTCCAGAAGGAGTCCTGATGGAACCGTTCGTCAGCCATACTGGTCGGGCGTTTCCGCTGCGTCGCAGCAACGTCGACATTGACCAGATTATCCCCGCGGTGTACTTGCGTCGGGTGACCCGGTCGGGATTCGAGGACGGTCTGTTCGCGGCCTGGCGGCAGGACCCGGACTTCGTCCTCAACCGACCCGAGTACGCCGCGGCCACCGTGCTGGTCGCGGGGCACGACTTCGGGACGGGGTC
>JANYIP010000196.1 GCA_025361995.1 Streptomycetales bacterium
CAGGCCGGCGAGGAAGACCTCGGACGGATCGACGAGGACGACGCGCATAGGTCAGCCGTCGACGTTCAGGTGGATGACGCCGTAGTCGTAAGCACGACGGCGGTACACGACACTCGGCATGCGCGAGTCCTTGTCGACGAAGAGGAAGAAGTCGTGGCCGACGAGCTCCATCTCGTAGAGCGCCTGGTCCAGCGTCATGGGCGCGGCCTCGTGCGCCTTCTCGCGCACGATCATCGGCCCGTCGTCGGGGACGTTCCACTGGTCGACATCGGTGTCGACGGACACGCCGGCGTAGCCGTCGACGGTGGTTGCCTGGACCGGTGGCCCGGACTTCTCGTGCTTCTTCCAGTCGGTACGGCGGTCAGCCGCCCGCCGCAGGCGCGACTCGAGCTTGCCGATGGCCACGTCGAAGGCGGCGAACTTGTCCTCAGCGTTGGCCTCAGCCCGGATCACCGGACCCCGCCCGCGACAGGTCAGCTCGACCCGGAACGCGCGGTCAGCCAGCCGGGGGTTGAGCTCCTTGGACACCTCGACGTCCACCCGCTGCAGCCCAGGGTCGAGGCGCTCGACCTTGGCCAGCTTCTCGTGGGCGGTGCTGCGGAACCGCTCCGAGACCTCCACATGACGGCTCTTGACGACGATGTCCACTCAGACCTCCTGCTCGTGACTCTCGGCGGACACCCATCCGGCCGACCTGGTCTTCGACCCCACATCCGCCTGCTGGACGCCTCGCAGCGCTGGGCGCCACTACTACGTCTCTCCCGTATCGGTGGACATCGGATCCACCGGCGAAGCAGGACTTACTTCTAAGCCGCACCGTGCTCGAGCGACGACAAGTCGCCTTACGTGGGCCGTTTTGCCTGCGACTGGCATCGGCTTGCCGGACGGGACCCTTGGAGAAAACCCGAGGCGACCCGACGCGACGCAACCACGGACCCGGATGGGTGCCACGTCTCGACGCTAGCCCAGCCCACCACCAGCGTCGAGCCTGGCCGCCGACCGCTTGGTCGTGGCTGCGACCACAGCCGCGCCGATCACCCGCACGCCAGCAGCCTGCAGCGCCCGCGTCGCCTCGCCCAGCGTGGCGCCCGTGGTGAGGACGTCGTCGACCACGACGACTGCCCGCCCGTGGACGGCCGCGAGCCGTCGCGGAGCCACCTCCAAGGCTCCTGACAGGTTGGCGGCACGCTCGTGCGCCGAGAGCCCCGCCTGGTCCGCGACCCGCCTCCGGTGCCGCAGGACCGTTGCCACCCCAGCCGTGCGCTGGCCGACCCCGGACACCGCTGCCCTGGTCGTACGCAGCAAGGGGTCGTGGCCTCGGCTGCGCACCGTCGAGCGTCGCGACGGGACCGGGACGAGCAACGGGGCGGCTGCCGAACTCACACCCGCCCCGTCGATCGCCGCCTGGACCGCGGCGGCAAGGGCGCGCCCCAGCGGAGCCGCCAGCTCGAGCCGGGCGTGCTCCTTGTGGGCGTTCACGATCCGTGCCACTGCCAAGTCGTAGGCGGCGCTGGCGTACACCGGGGGAAGCCCGGGTGGCTCAGGGGTGGGGCGAACCCGCTGCGGCGGTCCACGCAGCGCCGCCGCGCACCTGCGGCACAGCCAGCAGCCAGCCGTGCGGCAGCCTGCGCAGGTCTGCGGCAGCGAGAGGTCGAGCAGGGCCACCGCGACCGCGCGGAACCCGGACCAAGGAGTCGTCATCGCTCGAGTCTTGACGGCGGCGGCGCGCCCCGCCCCGCCCCGGTGCTCAGCTGTGGATGACGGACCCCTGTGGATGACCACCCGGTGAAGGACGACCGCGCACAGGACCTGTCAGCCCGGGTACGACGGGGACAGGCCCTCGGTGATGAACGACCAGCCGCCGGGGAGGTATCCGTAGACCTTGCCGTCCGACGTGGAGACCAGGATCTCCTGGCCGGGAGCCGCGGTGACGGAGATGATCCCGGTCGAGGCGTCTGACGACGAGGCGATCGGACCCAGCGACGAGACGGACGAGCCGGCCAGGTCGATCGTCACGGGTTCCTCCGCCCCACCGGGCGCCTGCCGGCCGAGCACGACCAGCTGGTCGGCCGAGAGCCAGGCCACGTCGGTCACGTCCGCGAACGGTGTGCTGATCGGCCGGAAGTCGGACAGCGACACGTCAGGCTCACCCCGCTGCTCGACCGTCCCGATGTACACCCCGGCGGTGGTCGCCCCGTCCGGCTTCAGGACCATCACCGCCCGGACGCCGTCGCGGGCGATCCGCAGCGCCAGCACCTGGCCGGCCGGCAGCTTCGGCAGGGCCACCTGCTTGGCCGCCGAAACCGGCAGGTCCATCCACGCGACGGGCCCGGTCGGGCGCTGATCCACGGTCCACACGACGCCGAAGCGATCCCATGAGGGCGCCGTCAGGGCCACTCCGGTGACCGCCGCCGCAGCTGGCTTCACCGCCGCCGCCACGGTGGACACGAAGAGCTTGTGGCCGTCCTTGTCGAGTCCTGCGACCTGCCGCTGGTCGAAGGACAGACCGGGCCGGTACAGCCGGAACGTCCCGTCGCCCAACGGACCGGGCAGCTGTCGCGGCTTGTCGGAGGCCAGTATGCCGAGGGGCCCCTTCTCGGTGCTGAATACGGCGGCCGGGTTGGGCAACGTCTGGCCGTCCGGGTCGTACTGCTGCCAGGCGTCCCAGCGCTGCGACGGCGCGCCACCGGGAACCCGCAGCGGGATCCCGCCGACGGTGATGGCCACCCCGTTGACGCCCAGGCTGTGCAGCTGCTTGAGCGTCCACACGAACTGGGCCGACATCCCTACCGGGTCCGGCGGGGTCGCCGAGGCCGCGGCCAGGCTCAGCTGGATCTCGACGATGCCGTTGGTGGGATCGATCGGGGCCGAGTCGACGAGGAGCTTGGTCCCGGTGGGAACGGCGGTGTGCACGGCCGGAGCGAGCCAAGCGGTAGGACCGGCGATCACCGCCTTGACGAGTGCCGTGGACGTACCCAGGCCGACCGGAACCAGGATCTGGTTCGGTACCAGGATCTGCGAGGTCGGGTCGAGGAAGTACACGTCGAAAGCGCGGTAGTTGCGGTCGCGGTCCTGCGCGGTGAGGAACAACCCGGGGGGCGGGTTCGCGATCCGCCACTGGCCGGCGACCTTCTTCAACGCGAACGGGAACGTGAGGGACGTGTCGGTCGCGGCGTCGGTGTACTCCCCGGTCGGGCTGATCACACCGAGCTGGGTCGCGGTCAGGTCGACCTCGGCCGGACCGTTCTGCTTGTACAGGTCCGCGGTGGGGTCGATCGCGTAGACCGTGGTCTTGGCGGCCAGCGGGTTCCAGGTCTTGGACACGTCAGGGGTGAGGAACTTCCGCGCCACCGCGTGGTCGTTGGCGAAGGACGCCGACGCGAACAGGAAGCCGACGACGATCGCCAGCGGCGAGTCTCCGGGCTTCGGCGGCTGGGCGATGCTCTGGGTGACCGGGCCCTCCTGGGCCACCACGATCGCGGCCCCCTGGTGCACGGGTCCGGACGTCGGGATGCCCGAGCAGCCTGCGAGCATCACCGCGGCGGAGCCCGCCGCGAGCACCCGGAGCAGCCGGTGACGCTGTCCTTGCTGAGCTTCACGCATCCTGGCTCCGCGGGCGTGCACCGACGGAGAGCGGGACCCGGCGCCCGACCCGTGCGTCGGCCGGCTCGAGCTCCATCGGCGAGCTGGTCAGCTCGGCCCGGGCCCGGCGCGGCAGCGTCAGCCGGAAGTGCGCGCCGTCACCGGGCTGACCCCATGCCTCGAGCCACCCCCCGTGCAGCCGGGCATCCTCCAGCGCGATCGCCAGACCGAGGCCGGTGCCACCGGTGGTCCGGGCCCGGGCCGGGTCGGCGCGCCAGAACCTGTTGAACACCAACGACGCCTCGCCGGGGCGCAGGCCAACCCCGTGGTCGCGGACGCCCACCGAAACCGCGTCGTCGTCACAGGCCACGCGTACGTCGACCGGGCGTCCCTCGGCGTGCTCGATGGCGTTGACGAGCAGGTTGCGCAGCACCCGCTCGACGCGTCGCGGGTCCGCCTCGACCAGGCACCGGTCCTCCGGAGCCGCGATCCGGACCTCGGTCTCCTTGCGCTCGGCCAGCGGCTCCGCCGCCTCGACCACCCGGCGCACGATCTCGCGCACGTCGACGGGCTCCACGTCCAGGACCGCAGCTCCGGCGTCGTACCGGCTGATCTCCAGCAGGTCGGTCAGCAGGGCCTCGAATCGGTCCAGCTGGGTCTGCAGCAGCTCGGCCGAGCGCGAGGTGGCCGGATCGAAGTCGCCCCGGGCCTCGTGCAGGATGTCGGCGGCCATCCGGACCGTCGTCAGCGGGGTACGCAGCTCGTGCGAGACGTCGGAGACGAAGCGGCGCTGGACCCGGGAGAGGTCCTCGAGCTGGCGGATCTGCCGCTGCAGCGAGCCGGCCATCTGGTTGAAGGAGGTCGCGAGCCGGGCGAGGTCGTCGTCGCCTTGCACGGCCATCCGTTCCTCCAGCCGCCCGGAGGAGAATCGCTCGGCAGTCCTGGCTGCCATCCGTACGGGCGTGACGACCTGGCGGGTGACCAGCCAGGAGATCGCCGCCAGCAGGAGGATCAGTGCCAGGCCGGCGACGAGCAGCAGCCGCTGCACGAGCTGCAGGGTGTCCTGCTCCTGGGTGAGCGGGAAGAGGTAGTACAGCTCGAACGCGCCCAGCCCGGGCACGGTCAGGGGCGCCCCGATCGCCAGCCCCGGCACTGACGGGCTGCTGCCGTTCTCGTACTGGATCCGGGTGTACGTGTAGGACTGGCTCTGGCTGGTGGGCACCACCGCACGCAGCTTGCTCGGGACGCTGCTGGCGAGTACGGCGTACGAGCTGAACTCGGGCTGGAAGACGGCCGAACCGCTGCCGAGGAGGACCACCTCGTAGAGGTGCTCAGGTCCGGCCCGGTTGGCGAGCTCCGAGGTGATCTGGTCGAGCAGTCCGAAGTCCGACGCCGGCCCGGTCAGGTCGTTCGCCTCGATCTGGCTGCGCGCATCGGAGAGCCCGGCCCGGGCCTCGTCCAGCGCGGACCGCTGCTTGGCGTCGAGGAGGCCGGCTGTGACCCGGGTCAGCAGCAGGTAGCCGAGCACGGCCACGACCGTCGCAGACAGCACCAGGGTGGTCAGCACCACTCGCAGGTGCAGGGAGCGTCGCCAGCCGTACCCGATGCGGCCGAAGAACCTGCCGGTGGCCCGGCGGGCCCGGAAGGCGGTGAGACCGAGGCTGCTCATGACGACTTCAGCGTCTCACGCCGAGTTCGGGCTGCCCGCCTTGTAGCCGACGCCGCGGACGGTCACCACGATCTCCGGCTTCTCCGGGTCCTGCTCGATCTTGGAGCGCAGCCGCTGGACGTGCACGTTGACCAGCCGGGTGTCTGCCGCGTGCCGGTACCCCCAGACCTGCTCGAGGAGCACCTCGCGGGTGAACACCTGCCACGGCTTGCGGGCCAGGGCGACCAGCAGGTCGAACTCCAGCGGGGTCAGGTTGATCGGCTGGCCGTGCCGGGTGACCACGTGCCCCGCGACGTCGATGGCGAGGTCCCCGATCTCGAGCCGCTCGGGCGCCGGCGTGCTCTCGCGCCGCAGCCGGGTCCGGACGCGGGCGACGAGCTCCTTGGGCTTGAAAGGCTTGATGATGTAGTCGTCGGCGCCGGACTCGAGCCCGAGCACGATGTCGACGGTGTCGCTCTTGGCCGTCAACATCACGATCGGGACCCCGGACTCGGCGCGGATCTGCCGGCAGACATCGATCCCACCCATCCCGGGAAGCATCAGGTCGAGCAGGACGAGGTCGGGCTTGGCCTCGCGGAACACCCCCATCGCCCGCACGCCGTCCGCGCAGAACACAGGCTCGAAACCCTCGCCGCGCAGAACGATGCCGAGCATCTCCGCGAGCGCCGGGTCGTCGTCGACCACCAACACGCGTGCCTTCATACCCCTCATCGTCGCACCCCTGCGGGCCCTGCGTGCCACGATGGACCGGTTCGCTCCGGGTACGCAGCCCGGCTGCGACGCGCGGGTCCTTCATACGTGGTCCGACTGGGGGTAGGGATGTCCGACGAGCCGGGGTGGGTCTCGCCCAACTGGGACCCGACGCATCCCGAGGCCGGTGGGACGCCGCCCGTACCTCCGTCCTCGTACCCATCGCCCGCACAGCGGCCGCCCGCACAGCCGCCGCCCGCACAGCCGCCGCCCGCGCCGCCAGCCCAGCCGGGGTACTCCTACCAGGTCCCCCCGGGGCAGTACGGCAACAACTACGGCTACCAGCCGCTGGTGCCCAAGCCAGGGATCATCCCGTTGCGGCCGCTCGGGGTCGGCGAGATCCTCGACGGCGCGCTGTCAGTGGTCCGGCAGCACTGGAAGATCATGATCGGCCTCGCGGCGGCCGTCGTGTCCGTGACCGCGCTGATTCAGTTCGTGCTGCAGGTCACCGTGCTGCGCGACGCGGGCTCGCCGTTCACGTTCAGCTCGAGCTTCAGCACGAACTTCGACTCCGGCGCGTCGACCCAACCGGTGTTCCGGTCTGGGTCGGGTCTGGGGACGCTCGGCTTCCTCGGTACGACGTTGCTCAACTGGATCGCGATCACGGTGCTGTCCGGGATTTTCACGGTCATCGTCAGCCAAGCCGTGCTCGGTCAGCGGGTCACCCTCACTGACGCCTGGGCGCGGGTGCGCCTGCAGATCTGGCCCCTCATCGGGCTGTCATTCATGTCGGGCCTGTTCCTCGTCCTCGGCTACATCCTGTGCCTGATCCCCGGGATCTACCTCTACGTCGCGCTTGCCGTGTCGTCGCCGGTGCTGGTCCTGGAGCGCGGCCGTGTCTTCGCGTCGATGGGCCGCTCCCGGCGGCTGATCGAGAACAACTGGTGGCGCAGCGCCGGTATCCTGATCCTGGCGTACCTGATCACCGCGCTCGTCACGTTCGTGATCGCGATCCCGTTCGTCATCATCGGCGGCGGCTCCCTCTTCCTGAGCGCGAGCAGCGATGGCCTCAGCAGCGGGAGCTTCGTGTTCCTGGAGGCATGTACGACGGTGGCCACGATCATCGCTGGTGCCATCACGTACCCGTTCGCGGCCGCGATCCGGGCGTTGCTCTACGTGGACCTGCGGATGCGCAAGGAGGGTCTGGACATCGAGCTGATGCGAGCTGCCGGCGCAGCGCCGCCCCAGCACGGTCAACCAGGGCAGTACGGTCAACCAGGGCCGTACGGGCAGTACGGGCAGTACGGGCAGCCGCCCGCGTGATGCTGCCGCTCGACGTACCGATCGACATCGGCCGGGACGCCGCGGCGGACGCTGCCCGCCAGGAGCTGTCCAAGGCCGTGTACGCCGCGGACCGGCCGTCCCTCGCGCAGCAGGTGATCAACTGGGTGCTCGACCACGTGCTCCGCACGCTGGCCGCCGTGTCGTCCGCGACGCCGGGGGGCATCCTCGGCCTCGTCGTGCTGGTCGCTCTCGTGGTGCTCGTCGTCTTCCTCGTACGTCGCAAGACCGGGCCGCTGCGCCGAGCGGGTGCGGGTGACGTGCCCCTGTTCGTCGGCCGGCTGCGCGCCGCCGCCGAGTATCGCGCCGCCGCCGACAGTGCGGCCGCCGCCGGTGACTGGGACGAGGCGGTCCGGCAGCGGTTCCGGGCCGTCGTCCGCAGCCTGGAGGAGCGCGACATCCTCGACCCCCGCCCGGGCCGGACCGCCGGCGAGGCGACCGCCGACGCGGCCCGTGCGCTGCCGTCGTGCGCCGCCGGCCTGCGCGATGCGGCACGCTCGTTCGACGACGTCGCGTACGGCGGCAGGCCCAGTGACCAGCAGGCTGACGCGCAGCTTCGCGAGCTCGACCGTCAGCTGGCCGCCGCCCGCCCAGCCGACGACAGCCAGACCGCCGGCCACCTCGCCGACGCGTTCCACCCGGTCCGATGACGACGGTCACGAGCACCCCGCTCGACCCGAGGGCCCGGGACAGGATCCGGTCGCTGCGCCGGCCGACGCTGGTCGTCGGCCTGGTCGTGATTGCGGTCGCGGCCATCACGTACGCCCGGGCCGGTGACAGCAACGCCTACCTCGACCCGAACGCGGCGTCGCCCGCTGGCGCGCGAGCCCTGCGGGTCCTGCTGGAGGAGCGCGGGGTCACCGTCGTGCCGGTGACGACCAGCCCGGCCGCCGCCGCGGAGGCGGGAACCGGCGACGCCCTGCTCGTCGACACCGCGCAGGACATCAGCGCGAAGGACCTCACCGTCCTCGCGCAGAGTCGGGCCGACCTCGTGCTGGTCGACCCCAGCCCGTCTGCACTGCCCGTCCTCGCCCCGTGGCTCCAGGCCGTCGACACCGCGCCGGACGAGCCGCGCGACGCCGTGTGCACCCTCCCGGCTGCCGTCGCGGCCGGCCGTGCCGTGACCGGCGGCCTGACCTTCTCCGAGCTCGCGACGCACGGCGAGGTGGTCTCGCTGTGCTACGCCGTGGACGGCGCCGCGACGGTGGCGCAGGCGCGCCTGCTCGACGGCCGGACCGTGACCGTGCTGGGGTCCGGGAGCACGCTGACGAACGACCAGCTCGCCAACGAGGGCGACGCCGCGCTGGCCCTGAACCTCCTCGGCGCGCACCGCACCCTCGCCTGGTACGTCACGACGAACACGGTCGAAGACACGAGTGGGACCGCCTCGCTCGGCGACCTGCTCCCCCGCTGGGTGTACCCGACCCTCCTGCAGCTCTTCGTCGCTGTCCTGCTGCTGGTGCTGTGGCAGGGGCGCCGCTTCGGGTCGGTGGTCACCGAGCCCCTCCCTGTCGTCGTCCGCGCCGCGGAGGCGACCGAGGGACGGGCCCGGCTGTACCGCAGGGCCGGTGCGAGGGACCGTGCAGCCCAGAACCTGCGCGCGGCGGCGTTGGCGCGACTCATCCCGCTGGTCGGCCAGAGCCGGGCAGCGAACCCGGCCGCGGTGACCGAGGCGGTCGCTGCCAGGAGCGGGCGCACCGTCCCCGACGTGGGCGCCCTGCTGTACGGTGCCGCCCCGGCCGACGACGCAGCCCTGGTACGACTGGCCCACGAGCTCGATGTCCTGGAGAGGATGGTTCGGCACCCATGAGCGAGACCCCGCAGGACGTGCTGGCTACAGGTGCTACCGGTGCCGCCGGCGAGCAGGCCCGTCAGTCGCTCCTCGCGCTGCGCGGCGAGGTGGCCAAGGCCGTGGTCGGTCAGGACGCGGCGGTCACCGGCCTGGTGATCGCCCTGCTCGCGCGCGGGCACGTGCTGCTCGAGGGGGTTCCCGGCACCGCCAAGACCTTGCTCGTACGTACCCTGGCCGCGTCGTTGGCGCTGGACACCAAGCGGGTCCAGTTCACCTCGGACCTGATGCCCGGCGACGTCACCGGCTCGCTGGTGTACGACGCCCGCTCGGCCGAGTTTTCGTTCCGGCCGGGCCCATTGTTCACGAACCTGCTGCTCGCCGACGAGATCAACCGCACGCCGCCCAAGACTCAGGCAGCGCTGCTCGAGGCGATGGAGGAGCGCCAGGTCTCGGTCGACGGAACGCCGCGGATGCTGCCTGACCCGTTCATCGTCTGCGCCACCCAGAACCCGGTCGAGTACGAGGGCACGTACCCGTTGCCGGAGGCTCAGCTCGACCGCTTCATGCTCAAGCTGACGATCCCGGTGCCCAGCCGCGACGAAGAGGTCGGGGTGCTGCACCGGCACGCAGGCGGGTTCGACCCCCGCGACCTCGCTGCCGCGGGCGTACGTCCGGTCGCCGGCGCCGCCGAGCTGGCCGCCGGCCGCGTCGCGGTCGGGCAGGTCTCCATCGCCCCCGAGGTGCTCGGGTACGTCGTCGACATCGCGCGGGCTACCCGCCAGTCCCCGTCCCTGCGCCTGGGCGTCTCCCCCCGCGGCGCCACCGCCCTGCTGGCCGCCTCGCGGGCCTGGGCCTGGCTGTCCGGGCGCGGCTACGTGACCCCTGACGACGTCAAGGCGCTGGCTCGGCCGGCCCTGCGGCACCGGATCCAGCTGCGGGCCGAGGCCGAGCTCGAGGGTGCGACCGCCGACGGCGTGCTCGACGGTGTCCTGGCCAACGTGCCCGTCCCGCGCTGACGGCCCGCCCCCGCCCCCTGATGGCTCTCTCCCGCCGACTGGCCCTGCTGGCGCTGCTGGGCGCCCTGGTGGTCGCCCTCACCGGGTCGATCTGGACCGTGCTGGCCGTCAACGCCGTCCTGCTCATCGGGGTGGCCGCCGACCTCGTGCTCGCCGGGTCGGTCCGCAGCCTGCGGCTGTCCCGCAGCGGCGACACCGCAGTCCGGCTCGGCGAGCCTGCCGACGTCACGCTGCGGATCAGCAATCCCGGCACCCGGCGGGTCCGGGCGGTGCTGCGCGACGCCTGGCCACCCTCGGCGGGGGTGGCGCGCCCGCGCACCTCGGTCGACCTGCCTCCTGGCGAGCGGCGCGTCATCACGACCGAGCTGCTGCCCACCCGTCGCGGGGACCGGATCGCCGAGCGGGTCACCGTACGGTCGCTGGGACCGATGGGGCTCGCTGCCCGGCAGGGGTCGCACTCAGCGCCGTGGAGGGTCAGGGTGCTGCCGCCGTTCACCTCACGCAAGCACCTGCCCAGCAAGCTCGCCCGGCTGCGCGACCTCGACGGGCGCACCGCGGTGCTCGTCCGTGGGCAGGGGACCGAGTTCGACTCCCTGCGCGAGTACGTCCCCGGTGACGACGTCCGCTCCATCGACTGGCGGGCCACCGCCCGGGCGGGGGACGTCGTGGTCCGTACCTGGCGGCCCGAGCGCGACCGCCGCGTGCTGCTGGTGCTGGACACAGGACGTACCTCCGCAGGTCGGGTCGGCGACGCCCCCCGGCTGGACGCTGCGATGGATGCCGCGCTGCTGCTCGCAGCGCTGGCCGCCCGGGCCGGCGACCGGGTCGACTTCATCGCCCACGACCGGGTGCTGCGCGCGGCGGTCTCCGGCACCTCGGCGACCGAGCTGCTGCCAGCGCTCGTCCAGGCCATGGCGCCGCTCGAGCCGCAGCTGGTCGAGCCGGACTGGGAGGCCATAGCGGCCGAGATCCTGCGTCGGGCCCCGCACCGCTGCCTCGTCGTCCTGCTCACCGCGCTGGACCCGGCTCCCGTCGAGCACGGGCTGCTGCCGGTGCTGCCTCGGCTGACCCGCAAGCACCGGGTGCTGCTGGCGTCGGTGGCCGACCCGCGGATCGCTGAGATGGCGGCGTCGCGCGGGGACGCCGAGGCGGTGTACGACGCCGCGGCCGGCGCACGCGCCGGGCTCGACCGCCGCCGGGTCACCGCGGCGCTGGGACGTACCGGGGTCACGGTCGTCGAGGGCTCCCCCGACGACCTCCCGCCGCGGCTGGCCGACGGCTACCTCGCCCTCAAAGCCGCCGGCCTCCTCTAGCCCGCGTGCTCCCGGCTCGAGCCCCACGGCTACGGACCCGCGAGACCCCCGACCTCCGACCAGTGCGTTGATCATGGAGTTGTTGGGGTATTTGATCAAGGACAGACCCCAGCTACTCCATGATCAACGAGAGCGGCCGGGGGCGGGGGCGGGGGGCGGGGGGTCAGCTGATGGAGACGGGGCGGACGTCGCCCCTGCTAGCAGAGTCGAGGTCGCCGGTCTCGCCACCCAGCGCCGCCCGCCGGCCGAGCGTGAAGACGTACGCCATGAACGAGGCCCAAGCGCCGATGCCGATGCCGATGCGGGCCCACGTCGGCAGCGGGGAGGGCGTGACGAACGCCTCGATCGCCCCAGAGATCGCGAGGACCACTATGAGCCCGAGGGCCACGCTGATGGCCGCGCGCCCCTCGCGCCCGACCGCGACGGTACGTGTCTGGTCCCCCGGCGCGATGATCGTCCAGCCGAGCCGCAGCCCGACCCCGGCTCCGACGAACAGCGCCGTCAGCTCGAGCATCCCGTGCG
Source organism: Streptomycetales bacterium (assembly GCA_025361995.1). GTDB lineage: Bacteria > Actinomycetota > Actinomycetes > Prado026 > Prado026 > JANYIP01. The sequence continues at coordinate 11,926 of JANYIP010000196.1, forward strand.
GCAGGATCAGGCCGAAGAACAGGTCGAGCCGCCCGTGCGCCGCCATGAAGCCACCGACCCCGCCGACGTTCGCCGCATTGCTGAACAGCAGGTACGGGATGGGCAGCCCGAGCAGCCCGCCACTCGCGATGACCATGGCCGTCAGAAAGGCGTTGTTCGTCCACACCTTGAATGCGAAGGAGCCCGCCGGGTTGGAGCGGTAGTACGACGCGAAGTCCTGGCTCACCAGTTGTTTGACCTCGTCCGGACGCAACAGCTGTGACTGGACGTCCGGGTTGTCCGCGATCCACCAGCCGATCGCCAGGGTCACCAGGAGGAAGAGGACGGCCGTCGAGATCCACCACCAGCGGGCTCGGTAGACGGCGGCCGGGAAACGTACGAG
>JANYIP010000238.1 GCA_025361995.1 Streptomycetales bacterium
CCGACTCGGAGTAGTCGATGTGGCTGCGGTAGTGCGCGGCGCCCAGGTAGTAGCGCAGCTCGACCGGCCGGAACCGCTTGACCATCTCGGTGACGAGGAGGCTGTTCCCGAGCGACTTGCTCATCTTCTCGCCCGACGTGGTCACCCAGTAGTTGTGCATCCAGTACGCAGCGAAGGCGTCGCCGGCCGCCCCCGACTGGGCCAGCTCGTTCTCGTGGTGCGGGAAGATGAGATCGAGGCCGCCGCCGTGGATGTCGAAGGCCGGCCCGAGGTAGCGCTCCGCCATCGCCGAGCACTCCAGGTGCCAGCCCGGCCGGCCCGGTCCCCACGGGGTGTCCCAGGACGGCTCCCCCGGCTTCGCAGACTTCCAGAGCGCGAAGTCGCGCGGGTCGCGCTTGGCGCTGCTCGCCGAGTCGGTGGCGGCCAGCATCCCGTCGGGGCGCTGCCCGGACAGCGAGCCGTACGTCGGCCAGGAACCCACGTCGAAGTACACGTCGCCGTCGGCCGCGTACGCATGGCCGCGGTCGATCAGCCGGTGCATCAGCGCGACCATCTCGGGTACGTGCCCGGTCGCCCGCGGCTCGTACGTCGGCCGGGTGCAGCCGAGCACGTCGTACGCCCAGGTGAAGGCCCGCTCGTTGCGCGCTCCCAGCTCCCAGAAGGCGATGCCCTCCTCGGCCGACTTCGAGATGATCTTGTCGTCGATGTCGGTCACGTTCCGGATGAAGGTGACGCGCAGGCCGCTGTACTCCAGCCACCGCGACAGCATGTCGAAGACCAGCCCGGACCGGATGTGCCCGATGTGCGGCGGCGCCTGCACGGTGGCCCCGCAGAGGTAGATCGACGCGTGCCCAGCGCGCAGCGGCGCGAAGTCGCGGACCGACCGTGTCGAGGTGTCGTACATGCGCAGGCTCACGGCCCAAGGGTACGGGCCGCGCAGGCGCCTACGACGCCGCGAGGACCAGGGCGTGCGCGATCGCGGCGATGCCCTCACCACGACCAGTCAGGCCCAGGCCGTCCGTCGTCGTCGCGCCGACCGAGACCGGTGCTCCGCACGCCGTCGCAAGCGCAGCCTCTGCCTCGCCTCGTCGCGGCCCGATCTTGGGACGATCGCCGATCACCTGTACGGCGACGTTGCCGATCTCGAAGCCCACCGCACGGACGATCCGGGCGGTCTCGGTGAGCAGCGCGACCCCCGACGCGCCGGCCCACTCGGGACGGTCGCTGCCGAACCACTGCCCCAGGTCGCCGAGCCCGGCAGCGGAGAGCAGAGCGTCGCAGCAGGCGTGAGCGGCGACGTCCCCGTCGGAGTGCCCAGCGCACCCGCGTTGCTCGTCCGGCCAGAGCAGCCCGGCCAGCCACATCGGCCGCCCGGCCTCCAAGGGATGGACGTCGACCCCCACCCCCACCCGCGGCAGCGAGCTCATCGGACCCCGCCGCGCGAAGTGCCTCGAGAGGTGCCCCGAGCACTGCCACGGGAAGCGAGCAAAGCCTCCGCGAGCACGAGGTCGATGGGCCGGGTCACGGCGAAAGCCTCCTCCGATCCGGCGACGAGCGTCACGGCCCCGCCCATGCCCTCGACGAGCCCGGCGTCGTCGTTCGGCGCGTCTGCGGACGCCAGCGCGGACTCATACGCGGCCATCAGGACGACCCGGCTGAAGCCCTGCGGTGTCTGCACGCTCCACAGCCCGGCGCGGTCCACGGTCGCCGAGACGACCGAGTCCTCGCCCACCCGCTTGACGGTATCGGCCACAGCCAACCCCGGGACCACCGCGACTGCGCCGGCACGGACCGCAGCCACGACGGTCTCGACGAGCTGAACCGGTACGAGCGCCCGCGCCGCGTCGTGGACCAGGACGATGTCGACGTCGTCAGGGAGAACCTCGAGCGCGCGCAGGACCGACTCCCGCCGGCTGCTGCCACCGGCCACGACGGCGAGGTGGACGCGGTCGCCGACGACACCTGCGAGCAGGTCGCGGACCTCGCTGACCGACTCGGCGGGGGCGGCGACGAGCACGAGGTCGACGGACGGCGCGACGACCAGGGACCGTACGGCGTGGACGAGCAGCGGCTCGCCGGCGAGGAGGCGCAACGCCTTGGGACGGCCAGGGCCGAGCCGCTCACCTGGACCGGCAGCAGCAACCACCACGGCCGTCGTCACTTGCACCACCCCACCCGCGGGAGCCGTCAGACCCTGCTGCCCGCAATCGACTGGGGTCGAGCAAACACCATCCGGCCGTTGGCCGTCGTCAGGACGCTCGTGACCTGCACCAGATCCTCGGAGCCGACCCCGTCGCGAGCGCGCT
>JANYIP010000242.1 GCA_025361995.1 Streptomycetales bacterium
GACCCCGCCGGCACCCGCACCAGCCCGGGTCGCCGCACCCGCCCGGCGACGTCGACCACGAGCAACGCCCTCGGGGACGCACCCGCGGGGCCCGGCGACCCGCTCGACGTATGCGCCAACGCAACCCCCGGCGCAACCACCGACGTCCGCGCGACCGGCGCGGCGTCAGCAGCGCCGCGCCACGCGAACCACGCGGCGACGAGCACGCCCGCCAGCGCGACCGCCCCGACTGCGAGGACCGCCCGGCCATCGAGCGCCAGCCGGCCGCCACGTACCGTCTCCGGCAGCTCACGCAGACCCGACAGCGGCCCCCGGTCATCGCCCCACAGCCGACGGAACCGCTCGCGCGCCCGAGCGATCCCCTCGCTGCGACGTACAGCCTGGAACGGGGACACCAACCGACTCTGCGGCAGCCGGCCCGCACCCGGACGATCCAGCACCAGCGCTGTGGACAGCCAGCCATCCGGCGGCGCCTGTGGACAGCAGTCCCGAACGACGGAACCAGGCTCAGACGGGGACGACCGCCACAGCCAGCATCCCGGGACCCACGTGCGCGCCCACGACCGCGCCCACCTCGCTCACCAGCAGCGTCCGAAGCCGCGGGATCCGCCCGCGCAACCGGTCAGCCAGCAGCGCCGCCTTGTCCGGGCTGGACAGGTGGTGCACGGCCACGTCGACCTCAAAACCGCTCGCCCGCTCGACCGCGATCTCCTCAAGCCGGGCCACCGCCTTGGCCGAGGTACGTACCTTTTCCAGGAGCCCGATCCGGCCGTCGGTCATCTGCAGCAGGGGTTTCACCGAGAGCGCGGAACCCAGGAGAGCAGCGGCTGCGCCGATCCGCCCGCCCCGGCGCAGGTACTCCAGCGTGTCGACGTAGAAGAAGGCCGACGAGGCCGCGCAGCGTGCAGACACCGCATAGGCGACCGACTGCAGGCTCGACCCGCGGGCAGCCACCTCAGCCCCGCTCAGCACAGGGAAACCCATGGCCATCCCCAGCGTCTTGGAGTCGACGACCCGCACCGGCAGCAATGCCTCTCGAGCCGCGAGCTCGGCCGACCCGAAGGTTCCTGACATGTCCGCCGAGAGGTGGACCGAGACCACGCCGCTGGCTCCCGCATCGGCCGCCGCCTGGTAGGCGTCGAGGAAGGCCTGCGGCGACGGCCGCGACGTCGTGACCGGCCGCCAGTCGCGCAACGCCTCCGCGACGGACTCGGACGAGACGCCCACACCTTCGTCGTGCGAAGTCCCGCCGATGACCACCTGCACGGGCACCACGGTGATCCCGTGCTGGGCGACCAGGTCCGCAGGCAGGTACGCCGTCGAGTCGGTGACCAGCACCACCGGCCCAGCACCCACCGAGCTCGACCCGTCTGGCGCCATGAGAGGCAGGCTAGCGGCTGATCACACCGGAACGATGTTGACGAGCTTCGGTGCGCGGATCACGACGGTACGGACCGCCCGGCCGTCCAGCGCCTTCAGCACGGCGTCGGAGCCCAGCGCCAGCGCGCGCAGGTCGTCCTCGGCGATGGCCGGCGGGACCTGCAGCCGCTCGCGTACCTTTCCCGCGACCTGGACCACGCAGGTCACGGACTCCTCGACCAGCAGGTTCGGGTCGGGGAACGGGAAGTCCGCGTACGCCAGCGTGCCGGTGTGACCGAGGGTGGCCCACATCTCCTCGGCTGCGTGCGGGGCCAGCGGCGCGAGCATCAGGACCAGCGGCTCGGCGACCTCGCGCGGGACCGCGGGCAGCTTGGTCAGCAGGTTGGTCAGCTCGATCAGCTTGGCGACCGCGGTGTTGAACCGCATGCCCTCCATGTCCTTGCGGACGCCCTCGATCGTGTGGTGCAGCGCCCGCATGGTCACCTCGTCGGCGGCCGCGTCGACCACCCGCGAGGCACCGGTCTGCTCGTCGACCACGCACCGCCAGACCCGCTGCAGGAAGCGGAACGACCCGACCACCGCACGGGTCTCCCACGGACGGCTGACGTCCAGCGGCCCCATCGACATCTCGTACAGCCGCAGGGTGTCGGCGCCATACTCCCCGAACATGTCGTCCGGCGTGACCGAGTTCATGAGCCGCTTGCCCATCTTCCCGTACTCGGCGTGCACCGGCTCGCCGTTCCAGCTGAAGACGCCGCGCGACGTCTCGACGACCTCAGCCGCGGGCACGTACTGACCTCGGGCGTCGGTGTACGCGAAGGCCTGGATGTACCCCTGGTTGAACAGCCGCCGGAAGGGCTCTTCGCTGGACACGTGCCCCAGGTCGAACAGCACCTTGTGCCAGAACCGGGAGTACAGCAGGTGCAGCACCGCGTGCTCGACGCCGCCGACGTACAGGTCGACCCCGCCGACGTCGCCCGGTGAGGTCGGGCCCATCCAGTACCGCTCGACCTCGGGGTCGACGAACACCTCGGTGTTCGTCGGGTCCAGGTAGCGCAGCTCGTACCAGCACGAGCCGGCCCACTGCGGCATGACGTTGAGCTCACGGCGATAGGTACGCGGACCGCCGCCCAGGTCGAACTCGACGTCCACCCAGTCGGTGACCCGGCCCAGCGGCGGCAGCGGCTCGCTGGCCGCGTCATCGGGGTCGAGGGTCTGCGGGCTGAAGTCGTCC
>JANYIP010000259.1 GCA_025361995.1 Streptomycetales bacterium
CCCGTCCAGACCGGTCGTCCACCGCACGACCCCGCTGGCCGCTGCAGGCAGCGCCAGCACCAGCGGTACGGCCCAGCGTCGACGCAACCCGCCGGAGAGCAGCAGACCGCCGATGACGACCCAGGTCGCCCGGCGGGCGAGCATGACCCAGTCCTGGGGTTCGCCCGCGGACGAGTTCCAGACCGCGACAGCCCCGATGGCCAGCACCACCAGGAGCAGCCGGCGCAGCACCTCGGCGGAGAAGAGCGCGGGCCGGCGGTGGAGCACGACGGCACTGAGCGCGACCGCGGGGAGCGCGACGACCAGCGCCTCCACCGCTGCGCTGAGCCAGGGCCACGCGATCGACGGCTGGGTCGACCCGGCGGGCCACACGATGGCGTACACGGCCTGGTTGGAGAGCTGGGGTGCCCAGGCTCCGGGCGAGATCTGGGCCGGGATCAGCGGTAGTGCCGCCGGAAGCAGCAACCACCAGCCGCGCCCCGCACAGACCAGCGCGAGCGCGACCGCGACCAGCGCGCCGATGAGGGCCACTGCTGACGCCGAGGCCGGCAGCCAGCTCTCCCAGGACGGCACCGGTTGCGGCGGCCCGAAGCTGGCCCTGGGGTAGCGAGCGTGCAGGTTCCGGAGCAGCCACTGGTTCTGCCACCACAGGGTTGTCGTGGCCGACCAGGCGACGAGCGCCTGGAACCCGGCGTACGTGACCAGGACGGCGACCGATCCCCACACCACCGGGCGGAGCCGGTGCACCGGCGCGCGCAGGCTGGGCCGGCTCCTGCTAGGGGCGGCCATGGTGGGTCAGCGACCGCGGGCAACCCGGACCGGAACCTCGACACGGTCGCGGCTGGACACCAGCAGGACGAGCACTGTGGCCGCCAAGGCGAGCCAGGTCAGCGGCGACAGCGGGCGCTCCCCGCGGACGATCTCGGCGAGCACCCGTGACCCGGTACCGACCTCCTCGGCGTGGCTGCGCTCGAGCAAGAGGTACGCAGTGAGCACGCCCAGCACCAGGGCCGCGACCGCGCGCGCGCCCACCAGGACCGAGCGCTGCGACGATCGGGTGCGGGGCGATGAGGGGTGCGTCACCCTAGGCTCATCGGCGCAGGCCCAGGGGGGTCTTGAGGTCCCGGGACCCCCCTGCTTCTAGAACGCGTCTTCGGGAACGTCCATCAGCGCGTTGTCGGTGGCCTGGGCGATCGCCAGCTGCGCACTGATCTGCGGCAGCACCTGGCGGGCGAAGAAGGACGCCGCGGCGACCTTCCCGGTGTAGAAGGCGTGGTCCGCCGCCGACGGCCTGCCCTTGAGCGCGTTGATCGCGACCTCGGCCTGCCGGAGGAGCAGCCACCCCACGACCAGGTCGCCGAGGGCGTAGAGCAACCGTCCGGTGTTCTGCCCGACCTTGTAGATGGTGGTGACGTCTTCCTGCGACGAGGTCAGGAAGCCGACGAGCGCACCCACCATGCCCTGGACATCCTCGAGTCCCTTGCCGAGCAGCTCGCGCTCGACGGCCAGCCGGCCGTTCCCGGCGTCACCCTTGGCGAAGTCCTGGATCCCGGTCAGCAGGGCGGTCAGGCCACGGCCCTGGTCGCGGACGATCTTGCGAAAGAACAGGTCCAGGCCTTGGATCGCGGTCGTCCCTTCGTACAAGGTGTCGATCTTCGCGTCCCGGATGTACTGCTCCAGCGGGTAGTCCTGCAGGTAGCCGGAGCCGCCGAAGACCTGCAGCGACTCGGCGCCGAGCACGGCGTAAGACTTCTCCGAGCCGTAGCCCTTGACGATCGGCAGCAGCAGGTCGTTCAGGCGTATGTCGTCGCCCGACTCCTCGCCGGCGGCCTCCTTGACCGCGATCGCGTCCTGGATCGTGGCGGTGTAGAGCATCAGGGCGCGCATGCCCTCCGCGTATGCCTTCTGGGTCATCAGGGACCGGCGTACGTCGGGGTGGTGAGTGATGGTCACCCGTGGCGCGGTCTTGTCGGTCATCTGGGCGAGGTCTGCGCCCTGCACCCGCGTCTTGGCGTAGTCGAGGGCGTTGAGGTAGCCCGTCGACAGGGTCGCGATGGCCTTGGTGCCGACCATCATCCGGGCGAACTCGATGATCTTGAACATCTGCGCGATGCCGTCGTGGACCTCGCCGACCAGCCAGCCGACTGCGGGCTCGTCGGCCCCGAAGGTGAGCTCGCAGGTGGTCGACACCTTGAGGCCCATCTTGTGCTCGACCCCGGTGGCGTTGACGCCGTTGCGGCCGGTCAGCTCACCGGTCTCCCAGTCGACGAAGTGCTTGGGGACGAAGAAGAGCGAGAGCCCCTTGGTGCCCGGGCCGGCGCCCTCCAGTCGAGCGAGCACGAGGTGGAAGATGTTGTCGGTGAGGTCGTGCTCACCCGAGGTGATGAACCGCTTGACGCCCTCGATGTGCCAGCTGCCGTCGGGCTGCGCGATCGCCTTGGTACGCCCGGCTCCGACGTCGGAGCCG
>JANYIP010000301.1 GCA_025361995.1 Streptomycetales bacterium
CTGCGTGCCGCAGATGAAACGTACCGACGCCATGCCGAAGCCCCAGGTGGTGAGGGCTTCGCGCGCGGCCTCGACCACCCGCGGGTCGTCAGCCAGGCCGAGGTAGTTGTTGGCGCACAGGTTGAGGATCGGCCGGCCAGCCTCGTCGGTGACGTGGGTCGCTTGCGGCGAGGACATCACCCGCTCGGGCTTGAAGACTCCCGTCGCACGCATCTCGTCGAGCCGCCCGGTGAGCTCTGCGCGCAACGCTTGGGTGACGTCGGTCATGGCTCAGGCTCCCGACCAGTCGAGGATCACTTTGCCGCAATGGCCGCTCGCCGCGATGTCGAAGGCCTCCTCGAACTCGGTGTACGGGAAACGGTGCGTGATCACGGGTTTGATGTCGAGCCCGGCGTTGATCAGCACCGACATGGCGTACCAGGTCTCGAACATCTCGCGGCCGAAGATCCCCTTGATGGTGAGCATCGAGTGGATCACCCGGTCCCAGTCGAACGGGATCTCCCCAGACGGCAGGCCGAGGAGCGCCATCTCGCCGCCGTGCGCCATGGTCTGGATCATCGTGTGCAGGGCGGCCGGGGCGCCGGACATCTCCAGACCGACGTCGAAGCCCTCCACCATGCCGAGCTCGGCCATCACAGGGTCGAGCGAGGTGGTGGAGACATCGACCGCACGGGTGACGGCGCCCATCTTTGTGGCCAGCGCGAGCCGTTCCGTGCTGATGTCGGTGATAACGACGTGCCGGGCGCCGGCGTGCCGGACCACCGACGCGGCCATGATGCCGATCGGGCCTGCGCCGGTGATGAGGACGTCCTCGCCGAGCACGCGGAAGCTCAGGGCCGAGTGGACGGCGTTGCCGAACGGGTCGAAGAGCGCTGCCACTTCGGGGTCGATCGGCTGCGGGTGCCGCCAGACGTTCGTGGCGGGTACGACGACGTACTCGGCGAAACCGCCGTCGCGGTCGACGCCGACGCTGACAGTATTAAGACAGAGCTGACGGACACCACCGAGGCAGCTGCGGCACCGACCGCAAACCAGGTGGCCCTCGACGCTGACGAGGTCGCCGACGTCGACGGTGTCGACGCCGCGGCCGAGCGTCTCGACCAGGCCGGCGATCTCGTGGCCGATCACCACCGGCGGCTCCAGCGCACCCTGCGCCCACGCGTCCCACGCGCGGATGTGGAGGTCGGTGCCGCAGATGCCGGTGCGCAGCACCTTGATGAGCACCTCGCCGGGGCCGGCGGTGGGTTCGGGTACGTCGCGCAGCCACAGCCCGGGCGCTGCCTCGGCCTTGACCAGTGCCTTCATCCGTTGCTCCGCGGGGCTCGTGCGCTCGTGGTCAGTGGTCGAGGAGGGCGGCGGCGACGAGCGAGCGGTGCTCGGCGGGGCCTCCGGCGTACGTACGGTTGGCGAGAGCTCGCTTGTAGTAGCGGTGCGCGACGTGCTCCCAGGTCATGCCGATGCCGCCGAGAACCTGGATCGTCGCCTCGCAGGCGAAGACCGCCGCCTCGCCCGCAGCGGCCTTGGCCGCCGAGCATGCACTGTCGACGACGGCGGGGTCGACTACGTCGGGCTCGGTCTCGGCGGTCGCCACGTACCACGCAGCCCGGTGCGCGAGGGAGCGGGCGAGCTCGGTCTGGACATACACGTCGGCGATCCGGTGCGAGACCGCCTGGTACGTCCCGATGACGCGGCCGAACTGCTCACGCTGACCAGCGTGGCTGCTCGCCGCCTCGAGCGCCCACTGGGCGACGCCGACGGACTCCAGCGCGATCCCGGCCAGGGCGCGGCGTCGCATCGCGGCCAGGACGGTGCCGACCGTCGGGGAGTCGGCGGCCAGGGCGACGGCTTGGACCTGGTCGAGGACGAGCTGGCCGATCCGTCGGGTCCCGTCGGTGGTGTCGAGAAGGCCGAGGACGGGTGCCGGGTCGGGACGCGTCGCCAGCTCGACGAGGAACACCCCTGGGCCTTCGGGGGTACGCGCCACGACGACGACCTGCTCGGCGGCGCCGAGGTCCGGGACGTCGGACTTGGTCCCGGTCAGCCGCCAGGTGCCGTCGGCGGTGCGCTCGGCCTGGCAGCCGATCTCGGCCGCGGACCCGTACGCCGCCGTGCCACGGAGCTCGCCCCAGGCCACGGCGGTACGTCGGGTCGCAAGCTGGGGGGCGCCGTGGGCGGCGACCAGGGCCGGGTTGGCGATGACGCCGCTGAGCAGGGGAGCAGGCAGGAGCGCGTGGCCGGCCTCCTCGAGCAGGACGGCCTCGTCGAGGAACGTACCTCCGCTGTCGGGGGTGGACATGGCGACCCAGCCGAGGCCGACGAGCTCGTCCCAGAGAGCGGCGTCGTACCCGCCGTACGCGCCGGCCGGATCGGGCTCGTCGGCGAGCGCGTGCAGGCGCTCAGCCGGCAAGCGCTCGGCAAGCAGCCGCCGGGCCGCCGTACGCAGTTCGATCTGGTCCTCCGAGAAAGCGAAGTCCATGCTGTGTCGTCCTCTCCTCCCCCGCGTCGATCATGAAGAAATGGTTGCCGTCACCCGAAGTGGATCAACCATATTTTCATGATCGGCGAGGGGGTG
>JANYIP010000314.1 GCA_025361995.1 Streptomycetales bacterium
GCAGCTTCGAGATCGCCCAGTTCGTCCAGAACAACTGGTACGACGAGGCCGGGATCCGGACCGACTCGGTGCTGGGTGCCCTCATCGAGGTCACCCTGATGGCCACGTCCTCCGCCCTGCTGCTCTGGCCCCTCGTCATGCGCCCGCTGCGCCAGCGCACCGCCGCCGCCCAGCGCGAGACCGCCGAGCGCGAGCAGGTGCTGCGCGACGACCGCAACGCCCAGGAGTTCTACGCCCAGCTGCACCGCGCCCTGGAGATGGCCAGCGTCGAGGACGGCGTCTACGCAGTCGCGCGGCGAGCCGTCACCACCATCGTCCCGGACGCCACCGTCGAGCTCTTGCTGGCCGACTCCAGCGAAGCGCACCTCAAGCCCGCCATGCAGCGCGACGGGTCACCCGCCCGCGACGGCTGCGGGGTCAGCGCACCCCGCGACTGCCCGGCGATCCGCCGGGGCCAGACCGCGGTGTACGTGGCCGACACCGAGCTGGACGCGTGCCCGTGGCTCGTCGACCGGGCCGGTGACGTCAGCAGCGCCGTCTGCATCCCGGTCAGCACGATCGGCCGTTCGATCGGCGTGCTCCACACCGTCGTGCCGGCGACCGCGCTCCCGGAACCGAAGGCGATCACCCAGCTCGAGGCGGTCGCCGAGCAGGTCGGCGGCCGGATCGGCACCATCCGGGTCACCGAGAAGACCCACCTGCAGGCCGCCACCGACCCGCTCACCGGGCTGCTCAACCGGCGCAGCGTCGAGAACCTGGCCAAGGACCTGCTCCATCGCGGCATCCCCTTCTCGCTGGCGATGGGCGACCTCGACCAGTTCAAGAAGCTCAACGACACGCACGGCCATGACATCGGTGATCGAGCCCTGCGCCAGTTCGCCCGCGTCCTGCGGACCGTCCTGCGGTCCCAGGACCTGGTCTCCCGCTATGGCGGCGAGGAGTTCGTCCTCGTCTTCCCCGAGCAAGAGGCGCGAGCAGCCGCCGCCGCGCTCGTCCGCGTCCAGGAGAACTTGCTCGTCGCCTCCGCCGCCGGCGCGGTGCCGCCGTTCACCGTGACCTTCGGCGTGGCCCACTCCGACGAGGCAGGCTCGCTCGAGGAGCTCATCCGGATCGCGGACGCCTCCCTCTTCCGTGGCAAGCGTGAAGGCCGCAACCGGGTGATCTGGGAGCAACCGGCGCCGCTCGCCCCTCTCCCCGCCCAACCTGCAGCCCAACATGCCGTCGAGTCGGCGCGCACCCCCTAGAGGATGTGCTCGTGCCCGCCGGGTGCGCCCGGGGTGCCGGTGACCCAGTCCAGCGCCTTGAAGATCAGCAGCATGCCCAGGGCCAGCACCACGATCGCGGCGAGGATGAAGCCGACGATCCGGAGCACCACGCGGAGGCGGCTCGCCGGGACGTCGTCGTAGGCACGGGCCCGAGCTCGAGCGCGCGCACTCGTATTCACGCCGATCACCCCCGCCCCGTTGAGGAATCTCTAGTCCAGACTGGACACCCATGCCTGGCCAAGGTCAAGAGTGGAGATCATGTCCGTACGTTGTGTGACCGCCCGCTCACGTCCAGCGACCGAGTTGCCGTGTTGAGGCGGCCTTCGCCCGGTTCAGCGCAGACCGCGCTCCCCTGGTTCGGCGCCGCCGACGTCGCCCGACTGCTCCCGATGGCTGCGGCGATCGACGCCCTCGAGGGTGCGCTCCTCGACGGCCTCGACCCGTCGGCCGGTCCCCCGCGCTCCGTCATCGATACCCGCAGCGGCCAGCTGCTGCTCATGCCGAGCGAGGTCGCCGGCGCGGTCGGGGTCAAGATCGTGACCTCCGCGCCCGGCAATACCGACCGCGGGCTGCTGCGGATCCAGGGCATCTACCTGTTGATCGACGGGGACACCCTCGCGCCCGTCGCCCTGATCGACGGGATCGCTCTCACCTCCCTGCGTACCCCGGCCATGTCGGCCGTCGCGGTCAAGCACCTGGCCGCGCCGCTCGCCTCGCGCCTGGTCGTCTTCGGGTGCGGGCCGCAGGCAGCCGGCCACATCGAGGCACTACGAGCCGTACGACCGGTCACCGACGTCGTCGTGGTCGGGCGCGACCCCGAACGCACTGCCCGCTTCGTCGCCGATGCCGCCTCGCTGTCAGGAGCGGGGGTGCGGGTCGTCGCGGGTCCGCCAGAAGCCGTAGCCGACGCGGACGTCGTCGTCTGCGCCACGACCGCCGCCGACAGCGTCCTGGACGGCCGGCTGGTACGGGAGACCGCCTGCGTGGTCGCCGTCGGGTCGCACGAGCCGCACCGCAGGGAGCTCCCGGCCGACCTGATGGGCCGCGCAACGGTCGTCGTCGAGGATGTGCCGACCGCACTGCGCGAGGCCGGCGACGTCGTGCAGGCGGTCGCCGAGGGGGCCCTGGACGACTCCGCCCTGGTGTCGATCGCGGACCTGGTCAACGGTCGAGCCGTGGTCTCGGAGGGCGCACCCACGGTCTTCAAGTCCGTCGGAATGGCCTGGCAGGACCTCGTCACTGCCTCGATCGTCCGTTGCCGTCGCGACGAGACCGGAAGTTGAAGATTCGAGCGTCGGTCGCTGTGCGTAGATGGGTCATTGCATTGCGAGAGTTTTGGCCGCTTTGAACGGGATCTTGGGCGGAA
>JANYIP010000358.1 GCA_025361995.1 Streptomycetales bacterium
GCCGGCCGACGCCTCGCGGAGCAGGTCGTGCACGGCCGTCTCGGAGGCCTGGCGTGCGTCGATCGTGTCGCCGGCCCGGTAGCGGTCCACCACCCGCGGATCGACGTACGCGCTGCGCGCGATGCTGGGTGTGTTGCCCAAGCGGTCGGCAGCCGCCTCCATGGCGAGGCGTTCGGCCCGCCGCTGCCTACGTTCGGAGACGGTCGGGCCGCTCACGGCCAGCGACGCTGCTGCGACCGCGGTCGCCCGCCAGGTCCTGAAGTCCTTGGCCGTGAACTCCCCGGCGGTGACCTCGCGGACGTAGGAGTTGATGTCCTCGCTCCGTACGTCGTGCCGGGTGCCGCCCTCCCACCATGCCAGCAGGTCCTCACCAGGGCGCCGCATCAGCGGTCGCAGGGCACGTGCGACGTCGGCGTCCTGCACGGTGGGACGTGCTCGCAGCGCAGCCGCTCCTCGCGTGCGGAGGGCGCGGCTCACCCGCCCGCGCGCGGCCGGCAACGCCTCAGCGAGGTCCAGCGCCCGGTCGAACTTGCGCCGGTCCATCCGGGCTCGCCACCGGGCGTGGTAGAGGTACTGGCGTCGGCCGGCGGCGTCGACGCCGGTGGCCTGGATGTGCCCGTCCGCCGAGGTGGAGATCCACACGTCGGTCCAGGCCGGGGGGATGGCGAGGGCGCGGATCCGGGTGAGTACGTCGGGATCGGTGACCCGGCTGCCGTCGGCTGACGGAAGAAGAAGCCACGGCCGCTCCCCACGCGGCGGATCCCCGCGGACGCAGGGTCGCTGCGGTGCAGCCTGCTCATGAGCGCTGGGCTCCTCGTTGACGGGTTCGACGGGCTGGGGTGGTACCCGGTGAGGAGGATGCGGGAACATTCGCGGGCGGTAAAGCGGCTCCGGACGGGACTGCGGTGGGTGACAATGCGGCGTGATCCCGGACGCGGCACCTGACGAGGACCCGCTCGAGCAAGATGCCCCGGACCACGCGGCGGACGACCTGGCGATCGAGGAGTGGTTCCTGTCCGAGGCTGAGCGACGGAACCCGGCGACCGACCTCCGGCTCTTCAGCACCGGCAACCTGGTCGAGCCGCTCGTCGACGGGCGCGGCTACTTCAAGCGGCTGTGCCACGAGCTCGGGGACACCCGCCCGGGCGACCAGGTCTACTTCCTGGACTTCCGCGGCGACATGGATGAGCTGCTGGACGGTCCGGGCACGGAGGTCGGGCGACTGCTGGGCGACGCGGCCGAGCGAGGCGTGGGGGTGTTCGGCCTCCTCTGGCGTTCCCAGCCGCGGTGGATGAAGCAGAGCGAGGAGGCCAACGCCGAGCTGGTCCGCCACATCTCCGACCATGGTGGACAAGTGATGCTCGACGCCCGGACCCGCCGCGTCGGCAGCCACCACCAGAAGCTCGTGGTGATCCGGCACCCCGGCCGTCCGGAACGAGACGTCGCGTTCGTGGGCGGGATCGACCTCGGCTTCAGCCGCAACGACGACAGCGAGCACCGCGGCGACCCCCAGCCGATGGAGGAGTTCCCGCAGGCGTACGGAGCGCGGCCGCCGTGGCACGACATCCAGGCCGAGGTCCGCGGGGCGGCGACCTACGACCTGGAGCACACCTTCCGGGAGCGCTGGTACGGGAGCAGCGTCCTCGACATCCCGAGCCCGATCCGGCAGCTGTACGACCGGGCGTACCACGCGAGTGCCATGACCGGCCTCCCGCTGCCGCTCCCGGAGGACGACGCGGGCGCCCGGCCGGGGACGCACGCGGTCCAGGTCCTGCGGACGTACCCGGCCCGGCTCCGGCGGTACCCGTTCGCGCCGATGGGCGAGCGCAGCATCGCCCAGGCGTACCGGCGGGCGTTTCGCCGAGCGCGCCGGCTGGTCTACCTCGAGGACCAGTACCTGTGGTCCGCGGAGGTGGCCAAGGTCGTCTGTGATGCCCTGCGCAGCAGCCCGGACCTGCACGTGATGGTCGTCGTTCCGCGCTTCCCGGACAAGGACGGGCGGCTGGACGGCCCGCCCACCAGGGTGGGTCGCGAGGCAGCCGTGAGCGCGTGCATGGAGGCAGGCGCCGGGCGGTTCGCGATCTACGACCTGGAGAACCGAGCCGGCGAGCCCGTGTACGTCCACGCCAAGGTCGTTGTCATCGACGACGTCTGGGCGATGATCGGCTCGAACAACCTCAACCGACGCTCGTGGACGCACGACAGCGAGCTGTCGATCGCGGTGCTCGACAAGGAGCGCGACGGACGTGCTCCGCAGGACCCGGCGGGGCTCGGGGACGGTGCCCGCCCGTTCGCACGGAACCTGCGCCTGACGCTGCTCGCCGAGCACCTGGACCGGCCCACCAGTGACGGGCCGGAGATCGACGACCTGCTCGATCCCGTCAGCGCCTTCGACGCCGTCGCCAGGTCGGCGGCTGGTCTCCAAGCCTGGTACGACGGTGGCCGAGAAGGCCCGCGGCCCGAGGGCCGGCTCCTGCCGAACCGGCTGAGCCCGGTCGGCCGAGGGGAGCGGCTGTGGGCCGCACCGGCGTACCGGGTGCTCTACGACCCGGACGGCCGGGCCTGGCGCGACAAGCTCCGGCAACGCACCTGACGGCTGCGCCGGTGGAGCTCACTCAGGTGTAGGGCGCGGCGTGACGGGGAAGGAACCCCGTCGAGGGTTGTCCTGCTGAGGAAGGTTGTCGATGACATCCGTGGCCGTGGTCGCGCACTCGAAGAAGTCGCTGGGCGGTGGACTGCCCGAGCTGCGTACAGCCTTGGCCAGCGAGGGCTTCCCGGACCCGATCTGGTACGAGGTGGACAAGAGCCGCAAGGCTCCGGCTCGTGCCCGCAAGGCCTTCGACAAGGGGGCCGACGTGGTGTTCGTGTGGGGCGGGGACGGCTCCGTCCAGCGGTGCATCGACGCGCTCGCCGGCCGCGGCGCGGTCATCGCGATCCTCCCCGCCGGGACGGCCAACCTGCTGGCT
>JANYIP010000388.1 GCA_025361995.1 Streptomycetales bacterium
CCAGCTGGATCTCGGCGGAGACGACGAACCACATCATCAACCCGCTGTCCAACCTGTTCGAGCAGTCCCCGTGGTGGTTGGTCATCATCGCGCTGTCCGCTCTGTCCCTGGTGCTGGCCGGGCTCCGTGTCGCTGCGACGACGACCTTCTGCCTCGGCGTGATCATCGTCCTCGGGCTGTGGAACTCGGCCATGCACACGCTCGCCTCGGTGCTCGTGGGCGCGGCGATCGTGATGATCTTCGGGACCGTCTTCGGAGTCTGGGCCGGCCGCAGCGGCCGGGTGGAGACCTTCATGCGCCCACTCCTTGACGCCGGCCAGGTGATGCCTGCGTTCGTCTTCCTGCCACCTTGTCTCGGCCTGTTCGGGGTGGGCACCTTCACCGGCATCGTCGCCGCAGTCGTGTACGCCATGCCGGCAGTCATCAAGGTGGTCATCGAAGGGATCCACGGGGTCTCGCCGACGACCATCGAGGCGGCCCAGTCGTCCGGCTCCAACACCTGGCAGATCATCACCAAGGTCCAGCTCCCGATGGCGCGTCCCCAGCTGCTGCTGGCCTTCAACCAGGGCGTGATCTACGTGCTGGCCATGGTGGTCGTCGGTGGTCTGGTCGGCGCTCAGGGACTGGGGCTCACAGTTGTCACCGGCTTCGCGCAGAGCCAGCTCGCCGGGCTGAGCCTGGCCGGCGGCATCGCCATCGTCTTGCTCGGGGTGATGCTCGACCGCATCACCCAGGGGGCCGGCAGGGTTCGTCGAACGTCGAGTGTGTCGTGACCCGCGAGCACTCGAACCATCAGCTGCCCGACCCGACCAGGGATTGCGGCCACCAAGGAGGAACAGCGTGACAAACATCAGAAACCGAAGGGCCAGGGTGATGGCCCTGTTCGTGGTGTCTGCTCTCGCCGTCGCCGCATGTGGCGGCGCGAAGGTCGGTGCCTCGTCGAGCACGCCTCCCACGACGTCGACCGGAGGATCGGTCGGAGCGTCGAAGACTCCGTGCGGCACCGTGAACCTCGCGGTCAACCCGTGGGTCGGCTACGAGGCCGACGCCGCTGTGGTCGGCTACCTGTTGAAGACCAAGCTGGGCTGCACGGTCGTGGACAAGAACCTGACCGAGCAGGTCTCCTGGCAGGGCTTCGCGTCCGGCCAGGTCGATGTGGTGCTGGAGAACTGGGGCCACCCCGAGCTCGTGAAGACCTACATCACCGAGCAGAAGGTCGCCGAAGACTTCGGCCAGACCGGCAACAAGGGCATCATCGGCTGGTATGTCCCGCAGTGGATGGCTGACCAGTACCCGGACATCACGCAGTACCAGAACCTCAACAAGTACGCGAGCCTGTTCAAGACGCCCGAGTCCGGTGGCAAGGGTCAGCTGCTCGACGGCGACCCGTCGTACGTCACGAACGACACGGCGCTGGTTGCGAACCTGAAGCTCGACTACAAGGTGGTGGTCGGTGGTAGCGAGGCGACGCTGATCAAGTCGCTCGAGACTGCCACCACGCAGAAGAAGCCGCTGCTGTTCTACTTCTACGAGCCTCAGTGGGCGCTGGCCAACCTCAAGGTGGCAAGGATCTCGTTGCCGCCGTACACGACTGGGTGCGACGCAAACCCGAAGACCGTGGCGTGCGACTACCCGCCGTACGACCTCAACAAGGTCGTCAGCGTGAAGTTCGCCAACTCGGGCAGCCCTGCGGTCCAGTTCATCAAGAACTTCAACTGGACCAACGACGACCAGAACCAGGTCGCCGAGTACATCGCCAACGAGGGCATGAAGGACGACGCGGCCGCACAGAAGTGGGTCGACGCCAACCCCACCAAGTGGGCTGCCTGGCTCGCAACCAGCTGACCCACCCCCCGATCGCTGCAGATCTTTGGTCGTCAACACGGCCAGATTGTCTGCAGCGATCGGGCGGGGGTGGGCTCGGGCTGTAGAATTTGTTGCGTATCACAGTGTGCGTTGCGTAGTCAGCAACCAACGTCGAGAGGAACCGTGCCCACATGAGCACACTGCCCAGTCGCGCCAGATGCGTGGTCATCGGAGCCGGCATCGTGGGGAACAGCCTCGTTCACCACCTCGCGAGGCTCGGCTGGACGGACATCGTCCAGATCGACAAGGGCCCGCTGCCCAACCCGGGCGGCTCGACCGGGCACGCGTCCAACTTCATCTTCCCGGTGGACCACTCCAAGGAGATGACCGAGCTCACCCTCGACAGCATGCGGCAGTACAAAGAGCTCGGCGTATTCACCGAGTCCGGCGGAATCGAGGTGGCGCGTACGCCCGAGCGGATGCAGGAGCTCGCCCGGCGGATCACCTCGGCGAAGGCCTGGGGCGTCGACGACGTCGAGATGATCACCCCCGAGCGGGTCAAGGAGCTCGTGCCGTTCATCGACGAGTCGGTGATCCTCGGCGGCTTCTACACCCCGAGCGTCGGGGTCGTGGACTCGCTGCGCGCCGGCACGCTCATGCGCGAGGCCGCCACTGCGCTCGGCGCACTCACGGTCCTGTCCAACGTCGAGGTCGTCGGCATCGACACCGCCGACGGGCACGTGACTCGGGTACGTACGACCGGCGGCGACATCGAGACCGAGACTGTGGTCATCGCCTGCGGCGTCTGGAGCCCGCAGCTGGCCGCGATGGCAGGTGCGGCGATCCCGCTGACCCCGGCCGTCCACCAGATGATCGACATCGGCCCGGTGCCGCTCTTCGCCGACGCCGCCGGCGACATCGAGTACCCGATCGTGCGCGACATGGACACCTTCATGTACGAGCGTCAGCACGGCAGCGGCCTGGAGATCGGGTCGTACGCGCACCGGGCGATCCTCTACGACCCGCAGGACCTGCCGTCGGTCGAGGAAGCACCGCTGTCGCCCACCGAGTTCCCCTTCACCCCGGAGGACTTCGACACCCAGCTCGAGCACGCGCTGGAACTCATGCCGGACATCGTCGGCGACGAGTCGGTCGGCCAGCGGTACGCCATCAACGGGATCCTGTCGCTGACCGCGGACGGGATGCCGGTGCTCGGCGAGACCCCCGAGATCGGCGGCCTGTGGTCCGTCGCCGCGGTCTGGATCAAGGAGGGTCCCGGCATCGGCCGCGCGGTGGCCGAGATGATGGTGCTCGGCGAGTCCGAGATCGACATCCATGCCTCCGACGTCGCGCGCTTCTACGCCTACCAGCGGGATCGCGAGCACGTGAAGGCGCGCACCGGCGAGGGCTTCATCAAGACGTACGGGATCATCCACCCGGCTGAGCAGTGGTCCTCGGTCCGCGACATCCGGCGCTCGCCGTACTTCGACCAGGAGAAGGCGCTGCAGGCCGAGTTCTACGAGACCGTCGGCTGGGAGCGGCCGTGGTGGTACGGCGCCAACGCTGACCTGCTCGAGGAGTACGGCGACCGCGTCATGACGCGAACCGCCGAGTGGGAGTCGCGCTGGTGGTCCCCGAT
Organism: Streptomycetales bacterium; assembly: GCA_025361995.1. Taxonomy (GTDB): domain Bacteria; phylum Actinomycetota; class Actinomycetes; order Prado026; family Prado026; genus JANYIP01. The sequence goes on from JANYIP010000388.1 coordinate 3,446, forward strand.
CATCAACGCCGAGCACCTGGCCATGCGCGACCGCGCCGGCCTGGTGGACCTGACCGCGTTCGCGCTGTTCGACCTCGAGGGCCCGGGTGCGCTGGACGCCGTGCAGTCGATCGCGCTCCGGCAGATGGACGTCGCGGTCGGCCGCGTCGTCTACACCCCGGTTCTCTCGCCGAGCGGCGGCTTCAAGTCCGACCTGACGATCATGCGGCTCGGCCCCGACCGCTTCCGCGTGGTCACCGGTGGTGCGCACGGCATGACGGACCTCAAGTGGTTCACCGACCACAGCCCGAAGGACGGCTCGGTCACGATCACCGACCGCACCTCGGAGTACACGACGCTCGGCCTGTGGGGGCCGCGTGCTCGCGACATCCTCGGCTCGCTCACGTCGGCCGACCTGTCGAACGAGGCGTTCGGTTTCGGCACCTTCCAGAACCTGCAGGTCGGCGCGCTCGAGGCCACGGCGTCCCGCATCTCGTACGTGGGGGAGCTCGGCTGGGAGATCTACCTGCCGATCGCCCAGGGTGCCCAGTTGTGGGAGTCCGTCTGGGAGGCCGGCCAGCCGCACGGCCTGGTGCCGGTCGGGATCGGCGTGTACGGGACGACCGGACGGTTGGAGAAGTCGTACCGGGCCTTCGGTACCGAGCTCGAAACGCACTACAACGTCGTCGAGGCCGGCATGTCGACGGCTCGGGTCAAGGCCCAGGACTTCGTGGGCAAGGAAGCGCACCTGCGGCACCGCGAGGAGGTGCCGGCCGCGGTGCTCTGCTCGCTCACCGTCGACGACCACACCTCGGCCTCGGGCGAGAAGCGCTACATGATGGGCCGCGAGCCGATCCTGACCCGGCGGGGCGGGCCGATCACGGATGCCCGCGGCCGGCGCTCGTACGTCACCAGCGCGGGCTCGGCGCCGTCGCTCGGCAAGCACATCCTCATGTCGTACCTGCCGCCGGAGCAGGCTGTTCTCGGGACCGAGCTGCTTGTGGAGTACCTGGGCGAGCAGTACCCGGTGACCGTGGCCGGCGTCGGCGCGACCGCGCTCTTCGACCCGACGAACGAGCGGAGCATGTCCTGATGGAGGTCCTGGTCTGCATCAAGCGGGTGCCGCTGTCCGGCGGCCGCTTCGTCCTGACCGACGACTCGACCGAGATCGACACCAAGCGGCTCGGCTTCACCGTGAGCCCGCACGAGGAGACCGCGGTCGAGGTCGCCGTCCGGCTGATCGAGGCGCACGGTGGCTCGTCGACCGTGCTGACACTCGGTGTCCCTGAGTCCGAGGAGCAGATGCGCGAAGCGATGGCCATCGGGATCGACCGCGGCATCCTGCTCGAGACCGACGGCGCCGAGTGGGACGGCCAGGCGACAGCCGCCGCGATCGCGGACGCGGTCCGCGCCGACGGGACGGCCTTCGACCTGATCCTCTTCGGCAACGAGTCGGCGGACGCGGCCGGGTCGCAGGTCGGGGTACGCGTGGCGCACCTGCTCGGCCGTCCGGTGCTGACCGGGCTCAAGGGGCTCTCGGTCGCGGACGGGCGGCTGCGCGGGGAGCGCCCGATCGCCGGCGGCCGCGAGGTCTTCGAGGTCCCGCTGCCTGCCGTGGCTTCGGTCAAGGACGGCGTGGCGATCCCGCGGTACCCGTCCGTACCCGGGCGGATCCGCGCCAAGAAGAAGCCGATCGAGCGGTCGACCCCCGCGCGTCCGCCCTCGCGTCTGGAGAAGGTGAGCTTCACCCTGCCCGCCGAGACCGGCAAGCGAGCCACCGTGCTGGGCAACGGTCCAGAGGCGGCCGACGCCGTCGTCGACGTCTTCCGGAAGATCGGGGCGATCTGATGATCCTCGTCCTCGCGGACCACGACCGCGGCGAGCTCTCCGAGCTGTCGCTGCAGGCCGTCGAGCAGGGCCGCCAGCTGGCGCAGACCAGCGGGGTCCCGCTGCACGCGCTGGTTGTCGGCACCGGTGGTAGCGCGGCCGCTGCGTCGTTGGGTGCCTACGGCGTCGCCACCGTCCACCTCGCGGTGCACGACGGCCTGACCGACTATGCGCCCGCTGCGAGTGCTCGGGCGGCAGCCGAGCTGGTCGCGCGGCTCGCGCCGCTGGCTGTCGTCGGCGTCGGTGACCAGCGCGGCAACGAGGTGCTCGCGCACCTGGGTGCGATCACCGAACTGCCCGTCGCCGCCGACTGCACCTCGGTCGTGCTCGGCGACCCGACGGCCGTGGTGCGTGCCCGCTGGGGCGGCAACCTCGCCGAGCACGCGCTGCTGCACGCCCCGGTCGCCTTGGTCAGCGTCGTCCCGCACGCGGTGCGGGCCGGTGTTCCCGGCAACGGCGTGGCCGCCGTCGAGGAGTTCACCCCCGAGCTGGCGGACGCCGACCTCCTCGTACATGTGGTGGACCGTACGGCCGAAGTGGGGGGCGGGATCTCGCTCACTGAGGCCAAGGTGATCGTCAGCGGCGGCCGCGGAGTGGGCAGCGCCGAGGGTTTCGGCATGCTCGAGGAGCTGGCCGGGCTGCTCGGCGGCGCCATCGGCGCGTCGCGGGTGGTCACCAGCGCCGGCTGGCGCCCGCAGGCCGAGCAGGTGGGGCAGACCGGGACCAAGGTGTCACCCGACCTGTACATCGCCTGCGGCATCAGCGGTGCTTCGCAGCACCTGGCCGGGATGGCGTCCAGCAAGACGATCATCGTCATCAACAACGACGCGGATGCGCCGATCATGTCCCACGCTGACTACGCCGTCATCGGCGACCTGCACAAGATCCTCCCGGCTGTCATAGAAGCCACCCGCGCCGCCCTCGCCTGACCCGCTAAGTCCGTGTTGATCTTGAGAGATGTTCCCTGTGGTCGGCGTGTCGCAGGGACATCTCTCAAGATCAACACGGGTGGTAGGGTTGCTGAACCACCGATCAGGAAGGACCCTGCGCCGATGACCGCCCAGATCCTCGACGGCAAGGCCACTGCTGCCGCGATCCGTACCGAGCTAGCCGAGCGGGTGGCGAAGCTCGCAGCTGGTGGCGTCCACCCCGGGCTGGGTACGGTCCTCGTCGGCGACGATCCCGGCAGTCACGCGTACGTCGGAGGCAAGCACCGGGACTGCGCCGAGGTCGGCGTGGCCAGCATCCGCCGGGACCTGCCCGGCACCGCTACCCAAGCCGACGTCGAGGCGGTCGTGGCCGAGCTCAACGCCGACCCGGCCTGCACCGGCTACATCGTGCAGCTCCCGCTGCCCAAGGGGCTGGACTCGGGGCGTGTCCTCGGCCTGATGGACCCAGGCAAGGACGCCGACGGCCTGCACCCGACCAACCTCGGCCGCCTCGTTCTCGGGGAGACCGCCCCGCTGCCCTGCACGCCGCGCGGCATCGTCGAGCTGCTGCGCCGGTACGGCGTCACCATCGCCGGCGCCGAGGTCGTCATCGTCGGCCGCGGCGTCACGGTCGGGCGCCCACTCGGGCTGCTGCTGACCCGGCGGTCGGAGAACGCCACGGTCACCCTCTGCCACACCGGTACGCGCGACCTGGCGGCGCACACCCGCGGAGCCGACATCATCGTGGCCGCCGCCGGTGTGGCTGGGCTCATCACGGCCGACATGGTCAAGCCCGGTGCCGCGGTGCTCGACGTCGGCATCACCCGTACCGAGGCCGGGCTAGCGGGCGACGTCGCCGCTGACGTGGCCGAGGTCGCCGGCTACCTGGCTCCGATGCCGGGCGGGGTCGGCCCGATGACGCGCGCGATGCTGCTGGCCAACGTGGTCGAGGCAGCCGAGCGCTCGCTGCTGTAGCCCGGGCTGGTAGAACTGCCGGATGGTCGACCATGCCGAGCTCGTCCAGCGACTCGAGGAGACGACGTCGCTGGTCCGCGGCCTGCAGCCCTCGCTCGACCCAGTCGATCACGAGGGCTGGCCCCGGCAGGTGATACTGGGGCACATCGCGTACGTCGACCAGCACGTGTGGCTGCCCCGCTTGCACGAGATGGCCGTCGTCGAGCTGCCGAGCTGGGACTGGTGGGAACCGGCCGGCGTCGACTGGCAGGGGCTGTACGGCGAGAAGGCCTGGGCTGACGTCGTCAAGGAGTTCGCGGCGGCGCGGGCGGAGACCGTGGCGTACCTGCGGGACCTGCCAGAGCATGGCTGGGCCCGGCGCGCGCACCACGCGGTCTTCGGCGAGCTGGCCGTCGCCGGGCTGTGCGAGGAGATTCTGACCCACGACTTCGACCATCTGGCGCAGCTGCGCGGGCACGGCTCGCACGCCCACTAGGTGCTGCGCAGGGAGCTCCGTCAGCCGGAGGGAGGAGCTGGCTCGCTGGGCGAGTCGGCGAAGACCAGCGGGACCACCTGGCGAGGCATGACCAGCAGGGCGAACAGTGCGAGCAGCGCGACCGCGACCAGCGCCACGAGGACGTGGTGGGTGGCGTCGAAGAGTGCCGACCGGATGAACGCCGCGACACCGCCCGGCTCGGTGTGCTGCCCGCCGAGGACGAGCCGGGTGGTGTCGACGCTGGCCGGCAGCTTCCCGACGAGAGCAGCCGGCGGGTGCGCGAATCGGTTGGCGAGCGTGGCGTTCGCGATGGCGCCGAGGACTGCCGCCCCGACCGCACTGCCCAGCGACCTGCTGAACATGTTGGTCCCGGTCACGACACCCCGTCTGTCCCAGCCCACGACGGACTGCACGGCGACCAGCGTGGGGCTGTTCGCCAGGCCGAGGCCGGCACCCACGACGAAGCATGCGGCGCCCACCTGCCACACCCGCGAGGACTGCGATAGCAACAGCGTGAGCAGGACGCCGACCAGCACGATCGCGCTGCCGATCAGGGCCGTGTCGCGGAACCCCAGGCGCATGTAGATCCGGCCGGAGAACGCGGCCGTCAGCGGCCAGCCCACCGTGAGCGCGGCGAGCGCGAAGCCGGCGACGAGCGGACCGGTCCCGAGCACCCCCTGGACGTACGTCGGGACGTAGGAGCTGAGCCCGATCATCAGCGCACCGACCGCGACCGCGGTGAGGTTGCCGGCCACCAGGGTGCGCCTGGTGAAGACCCACAGCGGCAGGACTGGCTCCGCGGCACGCTTCTCGACCCGCACGAAGCCGAGCACGAGGGCGATCCCGACTCCGAAGGTGAGCAGGCTCGCCGGCGAGCCCCAGTCCCAGTCGACGCCGCCAGCGTTCGACGCGCGCCCAGAGCGTCGCCCGCTCGTTGAGA
>JANYIP010000007.1 GCA_025361995.1 Streptomycetales bacterium
CCCATCACCTCGGGCTCCACGCCGGCGAAGGCGAAGGAGACCAGCCGCATCGCCTTGGGCAGGCCCAGCTCGTCGGCCACGTCCTCGGCGGCGAGCAGGCACGCGGTGGCGCCGTCGTTGAGCCCGGCGGCGTTGCCTGCGGTCACCCGGCCGTGCGGGCGGAACGGGGTCTTCAGGCTGGCGAGGCCTTCGAGGGTCGTCCCTGGGCGGGGCGGCTCGTCGACGGTGGCGTACCCCCACCCTCCCTCGACCGAGCGGGTGGCCATCGGGACGAGGTCGGGCTGGAGCTTGCCGTCGGCGTACGCCTTGGCCGTCCGTTCCTGGCTGAGCAGCGCGAACGCGTCGGCGCGCTCCTTGGTGAGGTGCGGGAAGCGGTCGTGCAGGTTCTCGGCGGTGTTACCCATCGACAGCGCGCTCGGGTCGACCAGGCGTTCGGACAGGAACCGCGGGTTGGGGTCGACGCCGCTGCCCATCGGGTGGTGGCCCATGTGCTCAACCCCGCCGGCGATGGCCACGTCGTACGCGCCGAAGGCGATGCCGCCGGCCGTCGTCGTCACCGCGGTCATCGCGCCGGCACACATCCGGTCGATGGCGTAGCCGGGGACGGACTTGGGGAGGCCGGCCAGGATCGCCGCGCTCCGCCCGATGGTCAGGCCCTGGTCACCGATCTGGGTGGTGGCCGCGACTGCCACCTCGTCGACCCGCTCCGGGGGCAGGCCCGGGTTGCGCCGCATGAGCTCGCGGATGCAGCGCACGACGAGGTCGTCGGCTCTGGTCTCGGCGTAGATCCCCTTCGCGCCGGCCTTGCCGAACGGGGTACGGACGCCGTCCACGAACACGACGTCCCGAGAGGTACGAGCCACGGCTAGCTCCTGTCGGCCACGGGTGCGGGCCGCTCGAGCTGCCCGCCGACCAGCACTATATTACTCGCGAGTAACCAAGGCTAGCCAGCCGGCACGGAACCGGGGCCGCAGTTCTTCAGGGCCTCCCGCCGGGACAGCCCGGACAGCTCGCCCTCGTGGCTGCGCACGTAGGCCTGGACCCACTCGGGACGGCTCCATGCCAGGTCGCGCAAGGCCCAGCCGATCGCCTTGCGCAGGAAGAACTCCTTGCTGGCCAGGCTCGGCTCGATGCAGGCGACGAGCAGGTCGGTGACGACGGCTGCCTTGCCCCCGACCTGGTGGATGATCGCGGTCCGCCTCCGCCACAGGTTGGCCGAGGAGTCGTCGTCGACCGCCCAGCGCAGCATCAGCGGGACGCCCTCGGCGGGGTAGGCGCGCACCAGCGGCCCGACCGTACGGGTGGCGAGACCGTCGACGTGGTCCCACCAGGCGCCGGTGACGATCAGGTGGTCGATCAGCGGGATCGTCGCCGGGTCGCGGTAGGCGGCGTACCTGCGGTCGGCCAGCAGTGCGATTGCCCCGTAGCGCTCCTCGCGGAACTGCGCACCGTCCCAGAGCTCGCGCACGGTGTCCTGCCAGGTTCGCCGGTCGGTCATCGGGTGGGCGGCCAGCACCTGCGCGAAGATGAGCTTCTGCCCCGGGCTCGCCACCCCGCGGTAGGGCATCACCGACTTCATGTACGCCTGCATCGCGGGCGCCTTCGCGGGGTCGGCGCCCGCCGCGAGCCCTGCGCGCAGCGCCGCGACCAGCCCCGCGTCAGCCGTCATCGGTCCAGCCCGTACACCAAGTACTCCCCACCCACCCCGCCCCCTTCCGCGTCGATCATGAAAAAATGGTTGCGCTCCAAAGCCTTGCGGGACGGCACGTTGCCGGGCAGGACCTCGGCCACGACCCGGAGTACGTCGGGCTGAGCCAGCGCCCAGGTGGACAGCAGCCCGACCAGCTCGCTGCCGAGTCCGGCGCCGCGCGACGGCGCGGCCAGCCCGTACCCGATCTCGGCGACCCCGTCGGCGTCCGGCCCGCCCTTCCAGCCCGCATCGCCGATGACCTGCCCGGTGGCCAGCAGCACGACCAGGAACCCGGTCTGCTCGTCGGTCTCCGCGTGCTCGGCCTCCAGCCGCAGGCCGTCGAGGGTGTCCGCGTGCGGCCAGCCGGGCGCTGCGTCCACGCTCGAGAAGTCGCCGGCCGCCAGAGCGCGCGCCCTGGCCACGCCGAGTCGTTCGAGGCGGAGCCTGCGGCCGACCAGCAGGTCGTCCACCGGATCGTCCGCCGGATCGTCCGCCGGATCGGCCAAGACCGGCGTCAGCTCTCGGTCCGCAGCCGCAGCCGGGTCAGCGCGCCCGAGAGGGCGCCAGCGGTGAGCTCGCTCTGCCACCTGCGCGCACCGAACTGGCTGAGCACCTCGGTGACGCCGTCGGTCGAGATGTCCGGGGGCGGGTCCCAGCACAGCCGGCGGACCGAGTCGGGGGCCAGCAGGTTCTCGACCGGGAGGCCGTGCTCGTCGGCCACAGCGGCGACGGCAGCGCGGGCGGCGGCGAGCCGGGCGGCGGCGGCCGGGTCGCGGTCCGGCCACGCCCGGGCCGGC
>JANYIP010000064.1 GCA_025361995.1 Streptomycetales bacterium
GGTGGGCTTGCGGCCGACGAGGGCGACCAGCCCGAGGTAGTCGGCGCTGTTCGTCACGGTCTCCGATCCGCTGGCCGCCGGAGGCGTCGGGATCTGGTCGCACGCGGTCACGTCGACGTGCAGCGGGACCTCGGCCCGGCCCCTCGCGGGGACGACGAGATCCCCGATCGTCCGCGCCGACACGTCCAGGGCGCTGTATCCCGTGGTCAGGCCAAGGTCGACCGCGTGGTCGCCGTCGTTGACGACCAAGAGCTTGAGGTCGGCGCTCGGCTTGAGGGGATCGACAGTCGCGGTGGCCCCGAGCACGGTGAGCGACTGCCGGGCCAGCCACGACCCGCAGGCCATGTCTATAGTGCTGGCCCAGGTCGCGGAGAGGGCGCCGGGAGGAACAGTCCCCTCCACGCGCCGCGAGCCGTCCACGACGCGGAGCCGGAGGCCGTAGTCGTGGCTCTGGACGGGCAGGTGGACTTTCGGGCAGTCGATCGCAGTGCTCATCGAACCGACAGTGGGAGAGGTGGCCGACAGATGCAGCGGCTCCGGGTGGCCGTCGGTGATCCCCGGTCCGCTCATGCCGAGGAGCGTGACGACCCCCCTGGTACGGACCGGGAGGAACCGGACTTCGAACTCGACTTGGACGGGTCCGTTCGGGCGACCTGAGACTCCTGGCTGCCAAGCGGTCTTGGGACCTGCGGAGATCTGCACCGTCACCGAGGGCAGCCGCGGACCCGTGACCTCGTACCGGACGTACGCGCCGGCCGCCAGGAGCACGATGATGGAGGCAAGCACAAGCTGACGCCCGCGACGACCAGAACCCCTCCAGCCGGTCCGCGGCAGACGTGGGGTCCGCTCGGGGCCCTGGGACAGGACCTCGGAGCTGCCCCGCTCCCCTTGGTCGCCGGCCATCCTCCGAGCGTATGTCCCTTTCAGTGGATCGAGTTCGGCTGGCTGACCAACCTGTCTGCGCTACTTCTGGCCGTCAGCATCTGGCTGCTCCGCCGCCAACCCGCCTAACGCCCACCGTGGAGCATCGCGACTAGGAGTAGCGCGGTCGCGCCGACAACGAGCACCACAGTCAGCCATGAGAACCACATAGTGCCGAACGGTCTTAGCCACGTCCTGTTGCCCCTCAGCAGGTCACGAGATCACGAGACGGTGGATCCGGGCTGACCCAACCTCGAAGCCCCGTCACTCATCCCCCGTAGTGGCGGGGCTCCGTGCTGTTCGACGTCAACGAAGATCCCGGGCGACATCACGCAGCAGAGCAACGGCGTGGCCCCCCACGAGTACCGAGATGATCGCTGCAAGCGCAGGGTCAAGCCAGTAGAAGCGTCCAGTCACCAGGATCACAGCACCCGCGACCGCGACTCCGCCGGCTGCCGCTGCGTCGGCGACGGTGTCCAGCGTGATGGCTCGCATCACTGCCTCGTCGCCGACGTGATTCACCTCATCGGTGTCGCCGTGCAGGACGACCGCACCGGCGACCATCACAGCAGCGGCGACGGCGCTGACGACCAGCACCGGCAACCCGTCCACCTTGCTCGCACCGCGAAGGAGCCGAAAGACCGACTCGACCAGGACGGCCACCATCACCGCCAGCAGCGCGCCCGCGCTGACCAATGCCGTCACGACGGTCGCGCGCGATTGTCCTCCCGGCTGCCGGATCGCAGCCCGTTGGCCCATCCGAACGGCCAGAACTGCCAGGACGATCGCGGCCGAGTCAGCCAGGTAGTCCCCGCCGGCCGCCAGAACTCCCAAAGAGTACGCGCTCAGCCCCACGATGAACAGCGCCAAAAGCAGTGCAAGATTCAGGACGAGGACTAGTAGAAGCCTGCTCTGACGGGTCATCTCCGGAGCATAGGCAGCGGCCTGGTCGCCGCCCGGGTCACGACGTGCAAGAGCGCTGGCGCTGACGGCTCGTCGACGGTCGACGGGTTTCGGCCGGGGGGTCAACCCGTTGACGAGAACGCACACTCGCTCGATGACCCGGCGCACCGCCTCGAGATCCTCGCCCTTGGGGTCGTCGAGTGACCAGTCTTGGAAAGGAAATCCCGCAGCTAGTCCGTTCTCTAGTCCGCCGGCTATTCTCGCCCCTCGCACAAGATCGACTATGCGCTTTCCTCACCTCGGAATGATCTTCACTTGGTGAGAGGCCGGGGGTTGACTCGGATTGACGATCCGGACGAGACGGTACGGGGGTTGCTCGAACTGCTGGGCTGACCCAGGAAGAGCTCGCCGAGCGCCTGGCCGAGCTGGCATGGTCCAAACGGGCAGCGCGTCGGGGTGAACGCCCACGTGGTCAGCAAATGGGAACGAAATCGGAAGCGACCCAGAGCCCTGTAGACACGTGAGGAGTCGTCGACCGGGTCAACAGCTAGCTACCCGACCCGGCCGCAGACGACCGAGCGGGGTTCACCCATCAGGCCCGGTTGCAGAATGGTGGCGATCAGCAGGAAAGCGTTCCTGCAGGGGGCCGAACACAACTTCTGCCGGCCCCCCCGGCGTATCACTCAGGTGGGCGGTTCGCGATCAACGTTCTCGGCTGCCAGGGCCTGACCGGTCGGGTGCTCTGACTCGGGATGCAGCGGGTCCTGGGCGGGCGGGGAAGGCGTCGCCCGCTAGTTGGGCTCGGGGGTTGTTGTCGGCTTGGTCATAGGAGTGTCCTGCCCGCGGACTCACGGTCTCACGCGTCTGCCCACCACCAGTTGCCCGGCACCTGACGGCAGACCGCACGACGACGGCCGGGACGCGGATGTCCGCAGTCCCGGCCGTCGTGCGGGTGCCTATCCGATGCGGACCAGCTGGCCGCCCATGGGGCATGGCCCGAATCCGGCGGCGGGTGCGATGCTGCAGTTGCTCACGTAGATCGAACCGTCAGCCCCTGCGGCGAAACCGGACGGGTAGAACAGCTGACCCATCCCGAGAGTGGTGCGATGCCCGTTGGGAGCGATCTTGACCACCGCGCCGAGTGGGCTGCCGGTAGGGCTCTCGTCCAGCCCTCCGACCTGGAACTCGGTGGCATAGAAGTTGCCCCACTTGTCGAACCCGCAGCCCTGGACGGTGGTCAGCCCGTTGGCCCAGGCCGCCTTCGTCGCGTGCCCGTCCTTGACAACGATCCTCCACACCCGCGCGTGGCCCGGGGCGTACTGCCCACCGAGGAGCTCGCCGACGTAGATCGCGCCGTCCGGGCCCTTGGCGGCACAGGTGGGTACGGCGTCGGTGACCGGGTTGGTGAGGCTTCCAAGGAAGGTGAGTACGCGTACCTGACCGTCGGGCTCGACCTCGTCGAGAGTGTTGGCGCCCGCGTCGACGACGAACTGCTCCCCACCGGTGATCAGCACGCCGTTGGGGTTGGAGTCGGGGAACTGGTCGGGGACGAGGTACTTGTGCTCGCCTGCCCAGGCGAAGTCATGGTCACCCACACCCGCTGCGGTGTGGAAGCTGCTGCCGTCGACCCAGCCGAACTGGCCGAGGTCGCGGAGCGCGGCGTTGACCAGGAACGACGGCAGCGGGGCACCCGCGACGCCGTTGGTGTTGGCACCGAACTGGGCGAACACCTGCCCACCTGAGGCCGACACGGCCACCATGCCTTCGGCTGCTACCCCGCCGGGACCACCGATGGAGATGAGGCCCCTGACGATGCGGGTGACCCCGTCGGATCCAACTCGGTCGATCGATCCGGTGAGCCCCGCGCAGTTCGTTCCCATGACCGGATCGGTGAAGCAGTTGGTTCCGGCTCGGCCCGCCTCGGCTAGGTACAGGGTGCCGCCGGCCGACATCGACAGGCCACGTGGGTTGTTGAGGTGCGAGGCGACGACGTGCACGCTGGGCAGGGCAGAGGCCTGAGCCGGTGTGGAGACCAGTGCGAGCACCGTCGCGGTCGCCGCCAGGGCGGCCACGCTCACAGCAAGCTGCGTTCTGCGCATCCGTTCCTCCTTCGAGGACAGGCGGCGCCACAGTCCCCCGCGCCGCACCCACTGTCTAGCGCTTGCCGGCCGTCCGCGCCAGAGCCTCCACGGAGTTCTTTTGGCCTGTGGCCTTGCCGACTCACCTGATGCGCGAGGTGAGGACGCGGCGGCCGCGGCGCAGGGTGTGGCTGACGATCAGGCCGGCCATGACGACTCCAGAGATTGCGTGCCAGCGCAACCGCGTGGGTCCAAGGAGCCAGTCCCAGACGCCCGACCCCAGCACGAAGACACAGACCGACAAGAGCACGATGTCGGCCACTGCTGTCCGAGTGGTGCGCCGCCGGCACGAGCGATGCTTGATCAGACCGGACAGGAGCCTGGTCGAGACCTCGCGGCGCTGAGCGAGGTGGGCTCCGACAAACCCGATGAAGAGCAGGCCGACACCGATGTGGATGCTGAGGACGGGCTCGAAGGCCAGAGAGACGACCGCCGCCCCGATGAGCCCGAGATGCACCAGGGCACGACTCAACGTACGACGGTCGTACGGACGAGGCGTCTCGGCGACCATGCCCACCATGGTGGGCGGTTGTGGGACTGCCCGGATCCGGTGGATCCCTGACCTGACCCTGGTCTGACCCCGACGCGGACTGCGATCGGTGGGGTAGCGAACTTCGACACGGAGGCCATCTGGCGCGACCGGATCAGCTGACAGAGTGATCAATACGATCCAGTTGCGGGTCCGATTGGACAGAGTTCACCCGGTTGGCCGTGGGGAGAAGCTGCAGCAGCCATCAGCCAATGCCGATAACCGAGGCGTCTGGCTTCTGCTTCGGGCCGTAGTTTTGTTAGGAGTGCCTAAGCCTGGATCCACCGTTGAGATGCTTGTGGTGGTGGGTCGTAACGCCGGAATGCCCTGCTGGGCAAGGACAATCGTGCTTGCGAAGGAACGATTGACCGAGTTCAGGAGGGCATCCGGTAGATGCGAGTCTCTCATGGGTT
>JANYIP010000065.1 GCA_025361995.1 Streptomycetales bacterium
CGTTCGCGATGTCCAGGCCGGACTCCACGATCGTCGTGCAGACCAGGACGTCGAACGCCTTCTCCCAGAAGTCGACGATGACCTGCTCCAGCTGGTGCTCAGGCATCTGACCGTGGGCGGTCGCGATCCTCGCCTCGGGGACGAGCTCGCGGAGCCGGGCCGACACCCGGTCGATCGACTCGACCCGGTTGTGCACGTAGAACACCTGGCCCTCGCGCAGCAGCTCGCGCCGGACCGCCGCCGTGATCTGGCGCTCGTCGTACGCGCCCACGAAGGTCAGCACCGGGTGCCGCTCCTCCGGCGGGGTCTGGATCACCGACATCTCCCGGATCCCGGTCACTGCCATCTCCAGCGTCCGAGGGATCGGCGTCGCCGACATCGCCAGCACGTCCACCGCCGTACGCAGCCGCTTCAGGTGCTCCTTGTGCTCCACCCCGAAGCGCTGCTCCTCGTCGACGATGACCAGACCCAGGTCCTTGAACCGCACGTCCGCGGTGAGCAGGCGGTGCGTCCCGATCACCACGTCCACCGTGCCGTCCGCCATCCCGGCCAGCACCGCGGAGGCCTCCGTGTCGCTCTGGAACCGCGACAAGCCGCGCACCACCACCGGGAAGTTCGCGTACCGCTCCGAGAACGTCGACAGGTGCTGCTGCACCAGCAGCGTCGTCGGCACCAGGACCGCAGTCTGCTTCCCGTCCTGCACCGCCTTGAACGCCGCCCGGACCGCGATCTCCGTCTTGCCGTACCCCACGTCGCCGCAGACCAGCCGGTCCATCGGGACGGGCCGTTCCATGTCCGCCTTGACCTCGGCGATCGTCGTCAGCTGGTCCGGCGTCTCGTTGTATGGGAACGCGTCCTCCAGCTCGCGCTGCCAGGGCGTGTCCGGGCCGAACGCGTACCCCGGCTGCGCCGTCCGCGCGCTGTACAGCCGGATCAGCTCAGCCGCGATCTCGCGGACCGCCTTCTTTGCCCGGCCCTTCGCCTTCGCCCAGTCCGCGCCGCCGAGGCGGTGCAGCGACGGCGCCTCGCCCCCCACGTACCGGGTCACCTGGTCGAGCTGGTCCGTCGGTACGTACAGCCGGTCGCCGGGCTGGCCCCGCTTGGACGCCGCGTACTCCAGGACCAGGTACTCCCGGGTCGCGCCCGCCACCGTGCGCTGCACCATCTCGACGTACCGCCCGACGCCGTGCTGCTCGTGCACCACGTAGTCGCCGGCCTTGAGCTGCAGCGGGTCCACGATGTGCCGCCGTTTGCTCGGCAGCCGGCGCATGTCCTTCGTCGAGGCCCGCTGACCCACCAGGTCCGTCTCCGTCAGCACGGCCAGGCCGAGCTTCGGATGGATGAAGCCGCGGTCCAGCGTGCCGGTCGCCACTTGGACCACCTGCCGGTCCGGGGACGCGCCCAGGTCGAACGAGAGCCGGGCCGCGATCCCCGCCTCGCGCAGCCGCTCGTGCAGCCGCTCCGCCGGGCCGTGCCCCTCCGTCACCAGGACCACCAGCCAGCCGTCGGCCAGCCACCCACGGACGTCGTCCAGTGCGCGGTCGGTGTCCCCGCGGTACGCCTCCGCGGCCTGAGCCCCCACCGGTACGACCTCGGCCTCGTCCTCGTCGAGAGCGTCCGGCAGCAGCTCGACGTCCGGCGCAAACGGGGTGATCGACCACCAGGCGACCCCGATCCCGCGCGCGTGGGCCCGGATGTCGCCGAGCGTCCGGTACGCCGCCGCGCCCAGGTCCAGCGGTGTCTTCCCGCCCGCTGCTGCCGCCGCCCAGGACGCGGCCAGGAACTCCTCGCCCGTCGCCACCAGGTCGTGCGCCCGGGTCCGGATCCGTTCCGGGTCGCAGAGCACCACGTGCGTGCCCGCGGGCAGCAGGTCCGGCAGCGTTTCCATCCGGTCCACCAGGACCGGGGCCAGCGACTCCATCCCCTCGACCGCGATCCCCTCCGCCAGCTGACCGAACACGTCAGCCAGGCCGGGGTGCTCGATCGCCAGGGCCGCTGCCCTTCCCCGTACCTTGACGTCGAGGAGCAGCTCGCGGCAGGGCGGCGCCCACAGGCCGCCCTCGGCCACCTCCAGGCTGCGCTGGTCGGCCACTGCGAACCAGCGCACCTCCTCGACCGTGTCGCCCCAGAAGTCCACTCGAAGCGGGTGCTCCTCCGTCGGGGGGAACACGTCCAGGATGCCGCCGCGGACGGCGAACTCCCCACGCCGTTCCACCAGGTCCACCCGGGTGTACGCGGCGGCCGCCAGCGCCGTGACCGCATCGTCCAGCTCGATCTCCTGGCCGGCCGCGAGCGCGACCGGCTCGAGGTCGCCGAGGCCTGCGACGAGGGGCTGCAGGAGGCTGCGTACCGGGGCCACCACCACCCGGAGCGGGCCATCCCCGTCCGCGTCGTCGGGGTGGGCGAGTCGGCGCAGCACCGAGAGCCGGCGGCCCACGGTGTCCGACCGCGGCGAGAGCCGCTCGTGCGGAAGCGTCTCCCAGGCGGGGAAGTCGGCGACCGCGTCCGGCGGGAGCAGGCAGCGCAGCGCGTCGACCAGGTCGTCGGTCTCGCGGCCGGTCGCGGTGATGGCGAGGACCGGACGCCCGGCGCCGATCGGCTGCCCGGCGGCGAGGGCTGCGATGAGGAGCGGCCGGAGCGGGCCGGGGGCGGCGAGGTCGAGGAGCGGACGGTCCCCGCTCCTGGCCGCGCGCAGGGCCTCCGCGACCGCGGTGTCTTCGGTCAGCGGCACGAGCAGGCCGTCGAGGCTCATGGGAGCGGGAAGTT
>JANYIP010000076.1 GCA_025361995.1 Streptomycetales bacterium
CTCGGGCGCGGTGGTGAGGTTGAGCCCGGCGAGGTTGTCCCGCGGCTGGACCCCGTTCACCCCGTCGTACGTACTGACCGGCATCCCTGCGTACTTGACGAAGGCCGACCGGACGTAGGTGCCGAAGGTGGCCGACGCCCCGATGATCGCGTTGTTGGGGCCGTCGGCGACCGGCTCGAGCAGGGCGAAGCCGCGCCCGCCGGGCGGTCCGCCGTCGGCGTGGATGTCGACGGCCACGTCGGCGTGGGCGGCGTTGATGATGGCCGCGCGGGTGGTGACGCAGGGGCCGACCCCGGAGTTGTTCGCCCGCGTCATCACGACCGTGGCGCCCTGGGCACGCAGGTGGGCGGCGAGGTACGACGCCACCATGAAGTTGTAGAGCGCCTCGGTGTAGCCCGCGTTCGTCGACGTACCCGTGGTGTTGCAGTGCTCCTTCTCGCGCCCGTTCCAGATCCACTGGTTGAGGAACGCCGGGTCGGTGTAGTTGCGGCCGTTGTGGCCGGGGTCGATGCCGACGACCTTGCCGGCGAGCGGCTTGCCGGCCACCGGCGGCGGCGTGGACGCGGGCTTTGTCGGGGTCACCACCGCAGGCTTCCTGGTGGAGTCTGGCTGCGCCGACTTCGAGGGCACGGCCGACCCGGACGGGGTCGGCGACGGGGACGACGCTGACGGTCCCGTGCTCGCGGGAGCAGAGGCGACCGGCGCGGCTGTGGACGGCGCCGCCGCGCTCGGTCCAGCGGGAGCCGAGCTGCAGGCGACAAGCACGAGAGCCGCAAGCACCAGGCCGGCCCGGGCCGCGACGTGGGTCATCCGTCCAGTATGGGCGACGGAACGGTGCTGAGCCGGTCGCGCCAAGGTCAGCGGTGTCCGCGGAGCAGCTGGCGGGCGACCACCACACGCTGGATCTCGTTGGTGCCCTCGTAGATCTGGGTGATCTTGGCGTCCCGCATCATCCGCTCGACCGGATAGTCCTTGGGATAGCCGTACCCGCCGAGGAGCTGGACCGCGTCGGTGGTGATCTCCATCGCGGAGTCCGAGGCGAAGGCCTTGGCGGCGGCCGCGAACCCCGTCGCGTCGGCGTCCCCGCGCTCGCTCTTGGCCGCAGCGGCATAGGTCAGCTGCCGAGCCGCGGCGAGCTTGATCTGCATGTCCGCGAGCATGAACTGCAGGCCCTGGAACTCGGCGATCGCCTTGCCGAACTGCTTGCGCTCCTTGACGTACGCGACCGAGAAGTCGAGGGCTCCCTGGGCGATCCCGATCGCTTGCGCCGCGATGGTCGGCCGGGTGTGGTCAAGGGTGCGCAAAGCGGTGGCAAAGCCGGTGCCGGGTGCGCCGATGATGCGGTCGGCGGGGAGCCGGATCCTGTCGAAGTACAGCTCCCGGGTTGGCGATCCCTTGATGCCCATCTTCTTCTCCGGCGCACCGAGGGAGAAGCCCGGGTCGTCCGCGTGCACGACGAAGGCCGAGATCCCGTGGCTGTGCGCATCCGGGTCGGTCACCGCCATCACGGTGTAGTACGTCGAGACGCCCGCACCCGTGATCCAGCGCTTGCCCCCGCTGAGCACCCAGCCGTCCCCGTCGGGTACCGCCCGGCTGCGCATGGCCGCCGCGTCCGACCCGGCCTCGGGCTCCGACAGCGCGTACGAGAACATCGCCTCGCCGCGTGCGACCTCGGGCAGGTAGCGCGCCTTGAGCTCCTCCGAGCCGGTCAAGATCATGCCGACCGTGCCGAGCTTGTTGACCGCGGGGATCAGCGAGGATGAGGCACAGGCCCGCGCCACCTCTTCGATCACGATGCACGCCGCGACCGCGTCAGCGCCGGCCCCGCCGTACGCCTCGGGGATGTGCACCGCGTGGAAGTCCGCTGCCACCAGGGCCGCGTGCACGTCCCACGGAAACTCGGCCGTCTCGTCGATCTCGGCCGCGCGCGGTGCGATCTTGTCGGTGGCGAGCTGACGGACCGCGTCTCGGAGGAGCTCGTGCTCCTCGGTCGTCGCGAAACTGTTCGTGTGACCCATGTGACACCACCTCAACCCGTGTGTGCTCGCAGTGTTGCAGACGCCCTCAGGACGCCCGCCGTCGGCCCAGCCGTCCTTGCAACAGCCGCCGGTATGCTCGGCCAGTGACTCACCGCATCTCAGTCATCGGCACGGGCTACCTCGGCGCGACCCACGCAGCGTGCATGGTGGAGCTCGGGCACGAGGTCATCGGCATCGACGTCGACCCGGCGAAGATCAAGCGGCTAGCCGACGGCGACCTCCCGTTCTACGAGCCGGGGCTGCCCGAGCTGCTCCGCCGCAGCCTGGCCACCGGCCGGCTCAGCTTCACCTCCGACCCGGCTGAGGTGGCCGAGCGCGCGGACGTCCACTTCCTCTGCGTGGGCACCCCGCAGCGCCCCGGGAGCAACGCGGCCGACCTGCGGTATGTCGACGCGGCGATCGACAGCCTGATCCCGCACCTTCGGCGCCCCGCCCTGATCGTGGGGAAGTCGACGGTGCCGGTGGGTACCGCGCAGGCCCTGGCCGCCCGGATCGGCGCGACGGCTCCAGCGGGCGACGGTGTCGAGATCGCCTGGAACCCGGAGTTCTTGCGCGAGGGCTTCGCTGTGAAGGACAGCCTCGAGCCGGACCGGCTGGTGTTCGGCGTCGCGTCCGCCCAGGCCGAGGCCACGCTGCGCGCGGTCTATGCCGACGTGATCGCCCGGCCGACCCCCGTCGTGATCAGCGACCTGCCGACTGCAGAGCTCGTGAAGGTCGCCGCGAACTCGTTCCTGGCCACCAAGATCTCGTTCATCAACGCGATGGCTGAGCTCTGCGAGACGACGGGCGCGGACGTGACCGTGCTCTCCGAGGCGCTCTCGCACGACTCCCGGATCGGCGGCCAGTTCCTGCGCCCCGGGCTCGGGTTCGGCGGCGGCTGCCTGCCCAAGGACATCCGGGCATTCATGGCCCGTGCGGGTGAGCTCGGCGTGGACCAGGCGCTCACCTTCCTTCGCGAGGTGGACGCCATCAACCAGCGCCGTCGGGCGCGTACTGTCGACCTCGCCCGCGAGGAGCTCGGTGGCTCGCTGGACGGCCAGGTCGTGACGGTGCTCGGCGCAGCCTTCAAACCCGAGTCGGACGACGTACGCGACTCGCCGGCGCTCGACGTCGCGGCGTCGATCCACGAGCAGGGCGCCCAGGTCCGGGTGTACGACCCGCAGGCGATGGCGAACGCGCGGGCCCGCTTCCCGATGCTGACGTACGCCGAGAGCGTCACCGCCGCCTGCGCCGACGCCGACCTCGTGCTGCACCTCACGGAGTGGGCCGAGTTCCGCGCCCTGGACCCGGTGGAGCTCGGCAAGGTCGTACGCCAGCGCAAGGTCGTCGACGGTCGCAACGTGCTCGACGTGGCCGCCTGGCGGGCCGCTGGCTGGACGTACCGGGCCCTTGGCCGTCCCTGAGCAAGTGGTCAGCCGGCGGCGAAGCCGGTGCCGCTAGAGCCGGAGTGCTTGCGGCGCAACGACTCTCCCCTAGCCGTCGCGGCAGCACCGAGCTCGGCCTGGAACGCGATCATGCGCTCCTGGAGTGCAGCGTCGGAGGTGGCAAGGATGCGTACCGCGAGGAGGCCGGCGTTGCGCGCACCACCCACGGCCACTGTCGCGACGGGTACCCCAGACGGCATCTGCACGATCGAGAGCAGGGAGTCGAGACCGTCAAGGTTGGCCAGCGGGACGGGTACCCCGATCACCGGCAGCGGTGTCACTGAGGCGAGCATGCCCGGCAGGTGGGCTGCGCCGCCGGCGCCCGCGATGATGACCCGCAGCCCGCGCCCGGCCGCGGCCGCTCCGTAGTCGAGCATCTCGCGCGGCATCCGGTGCGCCGACAGGACATCGACCTCGTGCGCGACGTCGAACTCCGCCAGTGCCTTCGCCGCGGCCTCCATCACCGGCCAGTCCGAGTCCGACCCCATCACCACACTGACGAGCGCGTCACTCATCGGCATCCCCTCTCAGGTAGGCGGCGGCGTGCCGGGCCCGCTCCTGCAGGTCCGCCAGATCGTCACCGACCACAGTGACATGCCCGACCTTGCGGCCGGGGCGGACCTGCTTGCCATACACGTGGATCTTGAGTCCCGGGTCGCGTGCCATGCAGTGCAGGTACGCCGGGTAGAGGTCGGCCAGGTCGCCGCCCAGGACGTTGACCATGACCGCGTGGTCGGCAACCGGCGCCGGCGAGCCCAGCGGCAGGTCGAGGACCGCACGCAGGTGCTGCTCGAACTGGCTCGTCACCGCGCCGTCGATGGTCCAGTGCCCGGTGTTGTGGGGGCGAAGCGCGAGCTCGTTGACCAGGACACCGGCCGCTGTGTCGAAGAGCTCGACCGCCATCAGCCCGGTGATCTCCAGCGCCTGGGCGATCCGCAGCGCGGCCTCCTGCGCGGCGAGCGCATGGTCCTCGCCGATGCCCGGGGCGGGGGCGTACACCTCGCGGCAGACGCCGTCGACCTGCACCGACTCGACCACCGGGTAGACCACTGCCTGCCCCGACGGCGAGCGGGCGACGAGGACGGCGAGCTCCCGGCCGAAGTCGACCAGCTCCTCCACCAGCAGCGGCGCGCCGGCAGCGAGCCAGTCGGCGGCGTCGGCGCCGGCAGCGCCGGCACGGACGACCCGCACTCCCTTGCCGTCGTACCCGCCGCGGGCGGTCTTGAGCACCGCTGTGCCACCGCCGGTGGTAGCCAGGAAGCCCGCGAGGTCGGCCGCTGAGCTCACCTGCGCCCACCGCGGGACTGGGACGCCGATGGCGGTCAGCCGCTCTCGCATGACCAGCTTGTCCTGGCCGTGCACGAGCGCCGCCGAGCCCGGGCGGACCTTGACGCCATCGGCTTCGAGGGCCTGGAGGTGCTCGGTGGGCACGTGCTCGTGGTCGAAGGTGACGACGTCGCAGCCCGCCGCGAAGGCCCGCAGCGTCGCCAAGTCGCGGTAGTCGCCGACAGTCACGTCGGGGATCACCTGGGCCGCCGGGTCGTCCGACCGCTCGGCCAGCACCCGCAGCCGGACCCCGAGACCGATCGCCGGGGGCGCCGACATCCGGGCCAGCTGCCCCGCCCCCACGATGCCCACGGTCGGGAAGTCGGACGAGGTCACAGCGTGAGCCTAACCGCCAGAGGCGACGGTCAGCGCACGTTCGACGTACCCTTGCGAGATGCCACAGCCGAGTCTCGTCGCGCGGCTGCGCGTCGCGATCTGGGACCGGGTCGGACACCTGCGGCACGAGCTGGCGAAGTTCGGCGTCGTGGGCGCGATCGCCTTCGGTGTCGATGCCGTGACCTTCAACCTGCTCCTGCACTGGGGCGGCCGCGACGCCTTGCTGTACGACAAGGTGACCACGGCGAAGACCGTCTCCATCATGGCGGCCACCCTCGTTTCGTACCTGGGCAACCGCTTCTGGACGTACCGGCACCGGGAGCGCTCGGGCTACTCCCGGGAGTACCTGCTGTTCTTCGCGTTCAACGGCGTCGGGCTGCTGATCACGTTGGCTTGTCTCGACTTCTCGCACTACGTGCTGGGCTTCAAGACCGGCATCGCCGACAACATCTCCGGCACCCTCATCGGCACCGCGCTGGCCACCCTGTTCCGCTTCTGGGCCTATCGCCGGTACGTCTTCCCGGAGACCACCGGCGACGAGCTGACGGCCGAGCTGCGCCAGCAGGTCTGACTCAGCCGAGCAGGGCAACCCCGAGCGCCGCGCGCAGGACACCAGGAGCGTCCACCGGCGGCTCGGCGCCGTCGCAGAGCAGCTCGACCAGCCAGTCACCCGAGGCAGCAGCGACCACCCGCGAGCAGCCGCGGACGGCAGCCAGCGGCACTTCGTCGTCGGTGCCGACCACCACTCCGTGCGAGCGGGCGCGCAGCAGCCAGCCCGCGCTCGCGGGCGCCGGGACGGACGCCGTGACGAAGGCCCCCTCGCGTCGAGCCTCGAACACCACCGGGAGCGCGGCCCCGCCACGGATCCGGCTGACCACCCAGCCAGAGGCGCCGAGCCGGCCGGACAGCGCCTGGGCCGCCAGGGCGACGCGCTCGGCCGGTTGCTGGCGCTCGTGCCCGGCGAGGGCGTCGAAGACCACTGCGAGCAACCCGGGCTCCTCGCCGCGCCCGCGCAATGAGCGGCGCTCGCCCCGCTCGGACGCCGGACCGGCGACCACCGGGTGGTCGGCGCCGGCCCGCTTGGCCTCGTACTGGGCACCGTCGGCGAGGGCGAACAGCCGCGCCGCGGTCAGCCGCGAGGTCTCCAGCTCGGTGGACGCCAGGCCACAGGCCACGCTCACGCCGTACGGCGCGTCCGACGTACCGCGCAGGAACGCCGCCGCCAAGGCCTCGCCGATGGCCGTTCCGTAGCCGGGCAGCACCGCGCAGAACTCGTCGCCGCCGATCCGCCCGGCCACCGCGCCGGGCACGGTCCCGGTGGCCAGTGACAGCGCGTTCGCGATCGCCACCAGCGCCCGGTCACCCGCCTCGTGGCCATACTTGTCGTTGGCCTGCTTGAGCTTGTTGACGTCGGCCATCACGACGGTGACCGGCGGACCACCGGCGTGCTGACGGTCGAGCGCGGCCTCGAGCTCCTCTTCGACGAGACGGCGGTTCCCCAGGCCGGTCAGCGGGTCGTGGTACGCCAGGTGCTCCACCAGGGCGAGGTGCTCGACCTGGGCGAGCCCAGCGGAGACCATGCCGGCGAAGGCTTGAGCGAAGGCGAGGTCGTCATCGTCGAAGGCCGGCACGGCGGCCCCACGGGTGGCGAAGAGCTCACCCCAGACCCGCCCCTCGGACAGCACCGGAGTGGCCAGCGCCGACGTGGCTCCGAGCCTGTGCAGCAGCTCGGCCTCACCGGGCCCGGACTCCGGGTTGTCCAGACGCATGTGCCAGGGTCGCGCCTCGTCGACCATGAGTCCGAGCAGGGGGAAGTC
>JANYIP010000112.1 GCA_025361995.1 Streptomycetales bacterium
CGTGTAGGTCTTGAGCTTGCCGGCGTCGAAGGTCGAGCCGGTGTCGAGCTTTGCCGTACCAGACGCCAGGTCGGCGGCTGCGTAGCCCGCCAGGTAGCCGAGGTCTGAGGGGTTCCACAGCTCGAACTGCTTGACCGTGCCGTCCTTGACGTACGCCTTCATTTGCGAGGGCAGGCCGAGGCCGGTCAGGGTGAGCTTGCTCAGCAGTGACTTGTGGGTATCGAGGTACTGGGCTGCGGTGGAGATGCCGACCGTGGTGGGCGAGATGATTCCCTTCAGATTCGGATGCGCCGAGAGGAGACCCTGCAACACGGTCAGCGAGGTGGCTGGATCGTCGTTGCCGTAGACCGTGTCGACCAGCTTCATGTTCGGGTATTTGGACAGCTTCTTCATGAAGTCGATCCACGAGTTCTGATTGGTGGCCGTTGCGGCCGCCGAGAGGATCGCGATCTCACCGGTGCTGTTGATCTCCTTGGCGAGCAGGTCGACCTCGGAGGTCCCGATCTGCTCCGTGTTGGCCTGGTTGATGAACAGGTGGTTCGGGCAGGTGTTGTCCGAGTCGAAAGCGACGACCTTGATGCCGGCGGCCTCCGCCTGGGCGAGCGAGGGGCACAGCGCCGACGGGTCGTTCGCGGCGATGACGATCGCGTCGGCGTGGGCCTGGATCGCGGCCTGGATCGACGGGATCTGCGCGGCTGCAGTGTCAGCGGTGCCACTGCTGACGACCACCTTGCCGCCGAGCTCGGTCAGGGCGTCAGACCCACCCTTGTCGGCGATGACCTCGTAGGGGTTCTGGGTGTCCTTGGGGATGAAGTAGACGACCAGGCCCTTCTTGACCCCGGTCGGTGCGGAGGACGCTGCGGGGCTGCTGCCGGTGCTGCCGCTGGGGGTCGTCGTGGAGCTCGACGAGCTGCAGGCGGCGGCCAGCAGCATGACGGCGGTGAGACCGACTGCTGCCCCCGCTCCTCGTCCCGTACGAAGGTGCGCCATCTTGTTCGTCCTTCCGTCTGTTGATCGCTGGTTGACTGAACGGCAGTTTCGTTGACTATTGAAACGTTTCATTCTGACCTGTGTGGCTACGTCCTGCGTTGTGCACGAGCGCGCAGTCGCCGCACCCCCTCGGTCGCGTTGGGAAGGATGACGCTGACCAGGAGGAGTCCACCGGTGATGATGTTCTGCACCTGCGCGTCCACGGTCATCAAGGTCAGCACCTCTTGGAGGCAGCCGACGAT
Organism: Streptomycetales bacterium; assembly: GCA_025361995.1. Classification (GTDB taxonomy): domain Bacteria; phylum Actinomycetota; class Actinomycetes; order Prado026; family Prado026; genus JANYIP01. The sequence continues at coordinate 1,233 of JANYIP010000112.1, forward strand.
GACCACGGCGAGAACGACCCCGAAGATCGAGCCGCGACCCCCGAAGATCGAGACCCCGCCCAGCAGCACGATCGTGACCACCGTCAGCTCGAGCCCGGTGCCAGCGTCGTATCGTGAGGTGGCGAAGCGCAGCGTCCACAGGATCCCGGCGAACGAGCAGACCAAGCCGGACAGGACGAAGAGCAAGAACTTGATGCGGTCGACCCGGATCCCGGAGAAGTACGCCGCCTCGTGCTGCAGGCCGATGGCGAAGATCGACCGGCCGACCCCGGTGGCGTGCAGCACCACCCCGAAGATGATGGCCAGGACGATGAAGATGCCGAAGGAGTACGCGATCTGAGTATTCGGGATCGGGGTCACACCGATGTTCGTGAGCGACTGCGGGTAGCCCCCCACCGAGTCGGTACCGAGGATGATCTCTGCGATCCCGCGGAAGAGCGTCAGGGTGCCGATCGTCACGGCGATCGACGGCAGGCCCATCTTGGTGACGAGCCATCCGTTGAGGGCTCCGCCGACGGCGCCCACGACCAGGACCGCGAGCATGCAGAGCACGATCGGCCAGCCGCGGGCGAAGAGATACCCGAGCAGGGTGCTCGACAGCCCGAGCATCGAGGCCACCGAGAGGTCGATCTCGCCGGTGACGACGATCAGCGTGAGCGGAAGCGCCATGATCGCTATCTCGCCCATGTTGAGCCCGACGAAGAACAGCGTCGTCGTGTTGAAGAAGTGCTCGTTCTCGGCTGTGCCGAAGATCAGCGTGGCGATCACCAAGAAGACCAGGGCGGTCTCCCAGCGGATGAGCGCGCGCCACGGCGGCAGGTCGCGGACGACCGGCGGCGCGACCGGAGCGGCGGTCAGCTGGTCAGAGGACATGGCGCTCCCCCCGGGTCGTCTCGAGCTGGGCGACCCGCTTGCCGAGCCAGCGGTCGAACACGATCGCGCCGAGCAGCAGGGCTCCGGCGATGGCCTGGTTCCAGAAGGACGACACCTTCGAGGCGACCAGGGCCTGGCTGATCGTGTTGAGCAGCAGGGCCCCCAGCGCCGCGCCGAGGACCGTACCGCTGCCGCCGTTGATCGCCACGCCGCCGACGACGACTGCGGCCACGACGAGGAGCTCGTACCCGCTGCCGCCGGTGGAGTTGACGGTGGCGAACTCGGCCAGG
>JANYIP010000145.1 GCA_025361995.1 Streptomycetales bacterium
GCCACCGGCAAGGTGGTCTTCGACTCGCACACGGCTGTTGCATGGGCCAAGGCCGGCGAGCCGGTGCTGCTGGTCCGGCGGGAGACCAACCCTGACGACCTCGCGGGCATGATCGCGGCCCAAGGAGTGCTGACCAGCCGCGGTGGCAAGACGTCGCACGCAGCGGTCGTCGCCCGGGGCATGGGCAAGACCTGCGTCTGCGGCGCGGAGGATCTCGAGGTGGACGTCCGCGGCCGGCGGATGACGGCGCCGGGCGGAGTCGTCGTCAACGAGGGTGACCTCGTGTCGATCGACGGGACCACCGGCGCGGTGTACCTGGGCGAGGTACCGGTGGTGCCGTCGAACGTGGTGGACCACTTCGAAGGGCTGGACGGCTCGGGGACCCTGGACACCGAACTCGTGGCGGCCGTCGACCGGCTGATGGAGCACGCCGACAGCCGACGGCGGCTCGCGGTGCGCGCGAACGCCGACACCCCCGACGATGCCGCCCGGGCGCGCCGCTTCGGTGCCCAGGGGATCGGGCTGTGCCGGACCGAGCACATGTTCCTCGGCGACCGGCGCGAGTACGTCGAGCACCTCATCCTGGCCGAGACGCCGCAGGAGCAGCACACCGCGCTGGATGCCCTCCTGCCGATGCAGCGCGAGGACTTCGTGAACATCCTGGCGGCGATGGACGGCCTGCCGGTCACGATCCGGCTGCTCGACCCGCCGCTGCACGAGTTCCTGCCCGACTTCACCGAGCTGTCGGTACGGGTCGCCGTCGCCGAGGAGCGCGACGAGCCTCACGACGCCGAGATTCGGCTGCTGGCGGCGAGCCACCGGTTGCACGAGCAGAACCCGATGCTCGGGCTGCGCGGGGTACGCCTCGGGCTGGTCGTACCCGGGCTCTTCGCCCTGCAGGTCCGTGCGATCGCTGAGGCCACCGTGCAGCGGCTGGCCGCCGGTGGCGACCCGCGTCCGGAGATCATGATCCCGCTCGTCGGCGCCGTGCAGGAGCTCGAGCTGGTCCGCGACGAGGCCACCCGGGTGCTGCAGGACGTCACGGCCGAGTCTGGTGTCGAGGTCCACGCACTGATCGGCACCATGATCGAGCTGCCGCGGGCAGCGATCACAGCTCACGAGATCGCGGTCGCCGCAGACTTCTTCTCGTTCGGCACCAACGACCTCACCCAGATGACGTGGGGGTTCTCCCGCGACGACGTCGAGTCGGCCTTCTTCTCCGACTACCTGGACAAGGGCATCTTCAGCGTTTCGCCGTTCGAGACCCTCGACGTCGACGGAGTCGGTGCCCTGGTGCGGATCGCCTGCGAGCGCGGCCGAGCGGTGCGCCCTGACCTGAAGCTGGGCGTGTGCGGCGAGCACGGCGGCGACCCGGAGTCGGTCCACTTCTTTCACGACGTCGGGCTCGACTACGTGTCGTGCTCTCCGTTCCGGGTGCCGGTTGCCCGGCTGGAGGCTGGCCGCGCCGCCATCCGCAGCGGAGGCAGCGACAGCCGCTGACGCTCAGCCGATTCAGCGGGCTCAGCCGCCGGCGGTCAGCTTCGCACTCTTGGCGACCGCGACGATGTCGACCACCGCGGCGTACGGGCCCCGGCCTGAGGTCAGCGGGATCTCGATGAGGACGCGGCTCCCGACCGGGATCCCCTGCAGCCCGTCGAACACTCCGGTGGCCCCGGCCTGCCCGACATTCACCCCGGCGGGCGCGCCGTCGGTCCAGGTGGAGGCAACGGTGGCGCCGGTCCAGTCGACGACCTCGTACTGGACGACGGCCAGCTCCTTGCCCACGAGCGGGCCGGTGCCCCTGGCGAGGATCGTGGTGACCGCCTTGGTGGGCTTGGCCAGTCCGGCCGGGATCTTGACGGTCGGCTTGGCCGCAAGCGCACCCGTCACGGTCGGACCGCCGGTGACCTTCACGAGCTTGGCCTTCGGGTCGCTGGTCGCGGTGCCCGGGAACGAGGAGACGATGTCGACGACGAAGACCAGGGTGTCCGTGCCCTTGATACCGGCCTGGGTGTTCCCGGTGGCCCCGTACCCCTCGGTGGGGGGCAGGCTGATGAGGACACGGCTGCCCGCGGTGACGCCGACGAGGGTGTCGTCCCAGCCCTGGATGACCTTGCCGGTGCCGATAGTGAAGCCGACCGGCTGGCCACGGTCGTAGGAGTTGTCGAAGGACTTGCCGTTCCAGATCTGGCCGTAGTAGTCCGCCACCAGCAGATCGCCCTTCGCGACCGCGGGACCGGTGCCGAGCGTCAGCACCTTCTTCTCGAGCTGCTTGGGCGCCGCGACCTTCGGGAAGGTGATCGTCGGCTTGTCCCCGTACGCGCCGGAGACCGTCGGCAGGGTGGCCCCGGTCCAGTTGACCGGAGTCATCGGCCCGCTGGCGACCGGGCTCGGCGTTGGGCTCTTGCTCGCGCTCGCGGCACCTGAGCTGCTGCAGCCGGCCAGCGCGACGGTGGCGGAGACGACAAGGGCGACGGGGAGCAGACGGCGGCGCACGGAAGAACCTCAGGTCATGGGGGAATGGGGTGGTCGTGTGTTCCACGGTAGCCCGGGTGAGCCGAGACCGACGAACCGCAGCCTGGGAGTTCGCTAAGAACTCGCGGCAGCCAACCGGCGAAACCCCTCGTCCAGATCGACGCGCGGAGCCCACTCCAGGGCTGCCCTGGTCTCGCGCAGGTCGAACCAGTGGGCGGTCGCCAGCTGCTCGGCCAAGAACCGGGTCATCGGGGGGTCGTCGCTGCGCCGCAGCCCGGCCCAGGCGAGCTCGGCCAGCGCGCCGCCGGCTCTGGCCAGCGGGTAGGGCACGTGCCGGCGGGGCGCCGCGACCCCGGCCGCAGCGCAGATCCGGTCCACCAGCTCCGACAGCGGTCGCGGCTGGCCGTTGGAGACCACAAAGGCCCGGCCGGCGAGGGCGTCGGCCCGGTCCAGGGCAGCCACGATCGCGTCGACGGCGTTGTCGACGTACGTGGTGTCGACCAGAGCCGTGCCGGGGCCGACCAGGGCGAGCCGGCCGGAACGGGCGCGCTCGACGATCCGGCCGACGAGCTGGGTGTCGCCGGGTCCCCAGACCAGGTGTGGGCGGACGGCCACCGTCCGCGCCGACGCGAGCGCGAGCCGCTCGGCGACCGCCTTGCTGCGCGCATAGTGGCCGATCGCGTGGTCGGGGTCCGCGGCGGTGGCGCCCACTCCCACCAGCGAGTGGCCGCTGTGCGCCACGGAGGGGGAGGAGACGTACACCACGCGGGCTCGGGCTTGTCGGGCCGCGTCGAGCAGGTGGGCGGTCCCGGTCACGTTTGTACGGACGAAGTCGGGCCACCGCCCGGTCACCGAGACCCGCGCGGCCAGGTGGACGATCGCGTCCTGCCCGGCGGCCGCGGCCCGTACCGCGACCGGGTCGGCGATGTCCCCGAGGTACTCCGTGAGGACGGGGCTGGGTCCGAGGGCGACGTCGAGGCGGGCCGGCCGGCGCTGGAAGACGGTGACGTCGTCGCCGCGTTCGGCGAGGGCTCGGGCGACCGCGCCGCCCAGCATGCCGCTCGCCCCGGTGACGAGGACCTTCACAGCCGGCCGGCCCGCTCGCCGGCCAGCACCCGGGCAGCCCAGGCCGCGACCCGAGCCCGGTCGATCTTGGAGTTGTGCCTGATGTCGACCGGCAGTGCGTCGGTGATCAGGACGGCCGCAAGCTCGACCATCGCGGCGGCGCGAACGGCGGCGGCGAGAGCCGTGCTCGCGAGCGGGCCGGGCTCGTCGGGGCCCGTGACGACGGTGACGACGGCGACCACGGCTTGGGCACCGACTGGCCCGACGCCGACGACGGCGGCCATCCGTACCTGGGCGAGGGTCTCGATCCGCTGCTCGACCCCGACCGGGGTGACCACTGCGTCGGCGGTCGTCACGACGTGGACCAACCGGCCCTCGACCCACAGCCGGCCGTGGTCGTCGAAGTGCCCCACGTCGCCGCTGCGGTGCCAGCCGGGTTCCGACGTCGGCAGGCCTGCCTGGGGCTGGGTGGCGCTGTCCTGGTCGGTCAGCCAGAGCTGGTCGTACCGGTCCTTGACGTGTGCCGCGCTGACGCAGATCTCGCCGGTGAGGCCGGGCTTGTCCGTGGGCTCTCCCGTCGGGCGCCCGAGCTCGTCCAGCGGGCAGACCGTGACCTGAACACCGTGCAAGGGGCGTCCGACGCACACTCCGTCACCGGTTCCGGCAGCCTCGATCTCGGCGAGGGTGACGTCGGTGACGGGCAGGACTTCGGTCATCCCGTACGGGGTGTGGAGCTCGGCTGCTGGCACGAGCTTGGCGACCGTGCGCAGCAGCGCCACCGGAACCGGGGCGCCGGCGGACAGCAGCAGCCGGACGCCGGCTAGGACGAGGTGGTGGCGCGGCGTCAGGCGGTCGGCGGTGGCGGCGACGTTGACCAGCGCGGCGGGGGAGCTGAAGACGAGGGTGGCGCCGACGGCGTCGACCGCATCGGCGAGGGCGGTGGCTGTGAGGGTGGCCGGGGCGGTGACGTCCATGTCCGGCACCACTGAGGCGACGCCGAGCGCGGGGCCGTACAGGGCGAAGGGGGCGAACGCAGCCACCAGGCGGTCGGCCGGCGAGATGGAGTACGCCCGGGCGAGCAGGTCTCGTTGCGCCTCGAGCTGAGAGTGCCGGTAGACGACACCCTTGGCGGGTCCGGTGGCCCCGGAGGTGAAGAGGACGGCGGCCTCCGCCTCGGGGCCTGGCGCCGGGACGGCGGTGGTTGCGCCGGTGCCGAGGGCGCGTATGTCGTCCAAGGTCAGTCGTGCCCCGACGGCTCGGAGCAGAGCCGGGTTGGTCGTCCCGACGGCGATCGCGGTGCCGGGCCAGCGCAGGGCCCGCGCCGCGGCCAGTGCCCGTGGGATGCCGATGATGTGGCGCGCAGCGGCTCCGCGCAGGGCGCGTGACATCCCCCGAAGGCCCAGCCCGGCATCGACCAGGACGATGACCGCACCGATCCGCCAGCAGGCGTACACGATCGCGGCGAGGTCGGCACCGGGCGGGACGAGCAGCGCGACCCGGTCCCCGGCCCCGACCCCGACAGCGGTCAAGCCGACAGCGAGCTCGCGGGTCTGCAGGTCCAGCTCGGCGAAGCTGACGGTCCGCCGCTCGCCGGACATCTCGATCACCGCGGGGGAGTCGTCGCCGCGGTGGTCGTCCAGCTCGGCCCAGAGCGCCCGCCGCCCCGTACCTCCGATTTCCGTGTCGATCGTGAGAGCTGACCGTGAGGATCGGCGTATCGCACGATGATCGCTCACGATCGACACCGGAGTCGGGAGCCAGGCGGTGATGGCCGCGGTGATGTCGCGGTCCTCGGCGAGCAGGTGGCCGGCGCCCTCGTACCGGTGGACCTGCGCCTGCGGCATCCGCTCGACGAGGTCGCGCAGGTACCGGTCGGAGAAGACAGGGTCGCGCGGCCCCCACAGGAGCAGGACGGGTACGTCAGCCAGCCCGGCCAGTCCGGAGGCGGTCACGGACAGTGCCGGCCACGACGGGTGATCGGTGCTCAGCGGGATGTCGGCCACGAAGTCACCGATCGCCTCCCGTCGCTCGGCACCCAGGTAGGGGGACAGGTACCCCGCCCGCACCGCCGCAGACAGCCGCGGGTGCGCGAGCCGCAGGGTCCCCCGCAAGAACGTCGGCGTGCTCACGCAGGAGGTACGGATCACGCTGCGCGCCAGCGTGATCAGCCCCGGGACGGGCGAGCCAGCGGGCTGGCTGACCGCGGTGTTGAGCAGGACGATCCCGGCGAGCCGCCCGCGATGCGCGAGCGCCCAGCCGAGCGAGATCGCACCGCCCCAGTCGTGCGCGACGGTGACGACCGGCCCGGTGATGCCGAGCGCCTCGACCACCGCGCCGACATCCGTGACCCGGTCGGCCAGCCGCTGCGGCTCGGCCACCCGTTCGGAGAAACCCATCCCGAGGTGGTCGATCGCGACGACCCGCCAGCCCGCCGGTGCGGCTGCGAGGAGCCCGCGCCACAGGTACGACCAGGTCGGGTTGCCGTGCAGGCACAGCAAGGTCCCCACAGCGGGGCCGCCGCCCGCCGGCGGTCGGTCAAGGACGTGCCAGGTACGCGGCGCACCGTCCGACGCGATCGCGGTGACGAGTCGTGACCACGAGGGGTCGAGCCCAGGCAGCCCCGGCGGGGGTAGTGCGGCTGCGGCCGTGCACCGCGGCCGGGCCTTCACCAGTGGATCTCGCTGAACGCCGTGTTCAGCCCTGAGCCGATGCCCATGCACAGGATGCGGTCGCCCGGCAGGAGGGACTCGCTCTGGTGCGCCAAGGTGAGCGGGACCGACGCGGGTCCGATGTTGCCGAGCAGCGGGAAGGTGAGCGGGACCTTCGCCGGGTCGATGCCCAGCCGGGCGCACAACGCGCTGGTGTGCACGGAGGACACCTGGTGCAGGACGTAGCAGTCCATGTCCTCCCAGTCGTTCTCGTCCTTCGCGGCCTTCCACGCGTCCTCGGCCAGCGCAAGTCCGGCGTCGAGGAGACCCTTGGTGTCGGTGTGCATCGACTCCAGGTCGCCGACGCAGAGCTGGTGGTGCTCGGTCGCCGCGCGGGCGACGCCGCCGACGAGCCGGTGCGCGCCCGGGTGGGCGTCGGCCGGGCCGAGCACGACCGAGGCCGCGCCCGAGCCGAGGGTGAGCGTCGCGAACTCGCTGAACAGGTCCTCGACGGTCGTCTGCGGGCGGTTCAGCCGCTCGATCGTCTTCTCCTGCGTGTAGCGCGCGCTCTCGCCGTCCACGATCACCGCGTACTCGATGTGGCCGGCGTCGATCATCGTGCCGGCCAGGTGCATGGCGTTGACGAAGCCCAGGCAGGCGTTCGAGAGGTCGAAGTTGACGCACGACGTCG
>JANYIP010000155.1 GCA_025361995.1 Streptomycetales bacterium
GCTCGTCATCTCGTTGATCGGGGCGTTCACCGGCCTCAGCGACAGCCTCGACGGGGCAGCGGCCGTCGCGCTCGGCCTGACGCTGTACATCGGGATCTTCGTCGGCTACCCCGTGCTCTTCGAGACGCTGAGCCGTGGCCGTTCGCTCGGCAAGATGGCGATGGGGCTGCGCGTCGTCCGCGACGACGGCGGGCCGATCCGGTTCCGGCACGCCCTGGTCCGCGGGTTGCTCGCCGTCTTCGAGATCTATCCGTTCGGCGTCATCGCGATCCTGACCAGCATGATCTCGACCCAGGGCAAGCGCGTCGGCGACTTCCTCGCGGGCACCGTCGTGGTCCGCGAGCGCGTCCCCAACATCGCCGCGCCCATGGTGGCGATGCCCCCCGGCCTTGCGGCCTGGGCTCCACGCTCGAGCTGTCCCGGCTGCCGGACGACCTCGCGCTCTCGGCCCGCCAGTTCATGTCCCGGGCCTACGACCTCGCGCCCACGGTCCGCGCGAGCATGGGCGGCCAGATCGCGTACGACGTGGCCCGGTTCGTCGCGCCGCCGCCGCCGCCCGGGTGCCCGCCGGAGCCGTACCTGGCCGCAGTGCTCGCCGAGCGGCGCCGTCGCGAGACCCTTCGGTACGCAGGGCCGACAGCGCCCACGCCGTACGTGAACCCGCCGGTCGGCCAGCCGTTCGCCGGGCCGCTCCCGGTCACCCTCGCGGTTCCCCCGCTCGTGCCACCGCACAGCCCGCCACCGGGTTCGCCCGCCGACCCTAGCCAGGGGTTCACGGCGCCGTCCTGATGTGCGCCGGGTGGCTCAGTGGTGCGCCAGCCCCAGGATGTAGATGGCGCCGGGGATGTTCACGGTCATGTGGGTGATCATGCTCGCCAGGGTGCTGCCGGTCCGCGCCCGCACCAGGGCAAGGAACCCACCGATGACGAGCAAGATCGCCAGCCGCTGCAGCTCGAAGTGGAAGAGCGCGAACAGCCCGGTCGTCCAGACCGCCGACCAGAGAACCGGCTGCCCCATCTTGCGGAACGCGCCGTAGGTCAACCCGCGGAACGCGATCTCCTCGACCACGGGTGCGCCGAAGGCCGTACAGGCGGCTAGCACCGCCAAGGCCGCGGCGGAGGCGGACGTGTCGGTCGACGCCAGGTCGCCCACCGCAGAGCTCAGATGCTGCCCGGTGATCGCCTCCTGCAGGGCCGCGACCGTGCTGGCGACCAGGATCGCCGCCACGCCGCCGCCGAACCCGATCCCGGCCTGGGCCCAGGTCAGGGTCAGCCCGAAGTCCCGCACCGGCCCGTTCCCACGCGTACGCGACGCCAGGATCGGCCAACCCGCCAGCGCGATCCACGGGACGACGAGCAGGAGCAGCGAGGCCCACGCGCGGCCGGTCGGCGAGCTCCAGGGACCGCGAGTGAGCTCATCCACGCCGAACACGACCGCGGTCCCCAGCACGAGGGTGAGTCCGAGCGTGATCGCGACGTCGCCGAAGCCCCACCGTGGCAGGGTCTGCGGGACCGTCCCGACCGGCTCGTCAGGAGTCGGCAGCACGGACGACATGCACGTTGAACAGGGGGTTGCCCACCGCGCCCAACATCCGCAGCCACAGCGGGAGGTAGAGCTCCATCCCCCGCGAGGCCGTCAGGTCGCCGAGGTCGATCAACTCCTCGTCGGTCCACCCGAACTCCAGCAGGAGACCGCGCACGACGCCCTTGGCCTCGGCATCGTTGCCCGCCAAGAAGTTGGTGTGCGGCCCCGGCAGGGTCCGCGGCCGCACCATGATCGCGTTCGTCATGGTGTTCAGCGTCTTGACGACAAGCGCCTCGGGGAACGCCGCCTGGATGCGTTCGCCGAGGGACTCCGAGTCGGTGGCCAGCACCTTGGGCGGGAAGCCGACCGAGTGGTCGAGCGCGTTCGAGAGGTCCAGCAGCGGCTTGCCGGCCAGGTGCTCAGCGCCGGCGAGAGTGAGGGCGTCGACGCTGACGAGCCCCCCGGTCGCGTTGACGACGACCTCGCCGTGCGCCGCGGCCTCGGCGAACGTACGGACCACGTCGCTGCTCGCCGTCCGCGAGCCGATCCGCACGTCGTGGCCGAGCTCGGACAGCCGGTCGGCCAGCGTCTGGCCGACCGTACCGGTACCGAGCACACCGACCCGCAGCCGGCCCTCGGTCATGACCCGTGCTGCCAGCTCGAGAGGTACTCGGCCTGGGCGTCGGTGAGCCGGTCGAGGCTAACGTCCATCGAGGCCAGCTTGAGCCGGGCCACGTCCTTGTCGATCTCGGTCGGTACGTCGTACACGCCCGGTGCGAGGCCGGGAGCGTTGGCCACCAACCACTCTGCGGTGAGCGCCTGGTCGGCGAAGGACATGTCCATCACGGCGGCGGGATGGCCCTCGGCGGCACCGAGGTTCACCAGCCGGCCCTCGGCCAGCAAGATCAGGCGGCGGCCGTCGGCGAAGACGTACTCATCGGTCTGGTGCCGGATCTTGCGGTTGACCGTCTCGGCGTTGTCCTCGAGCCACTTGACGTCGATCTCGATGTCGAAGTGCCCGGAGTTGGCGAAGATCGCGCCGTCCTTCATGACCTCGAAGTGCTCGCGGCGCAGGACGTCGCGGTTGCCGGTCACCGTCACGAAGACGTCGCCGACCCGCGCCGCCTCGATCATCGGCATGACCCGGTAGCCCTGCATGATCGCGTCGAGGGCCTTGGTCGGGTCGATTTCGGTGACGACGACGTTGGCGCCCATGCCCTTGGACCGCTCGGCCACGCCCTTGCCGCAGTAGCCGTAGCCGGCGACCACGACAGTCTTGCCGGCGAGCAGAGTGTTGGTGGCGCGGAAGATCGCGTCGAGGGTGGACTGGCCGGTGCCGTACCGGTTGTCGAACATGTGCTTGGTGTCGGTGTCGTTGACCGCGACCATCGGGAAGCGCAGCGCGTCGTCGGCCGTCATGGCCTTGAGCCGGATGACGCCGGTGGTCGTCTCCTCGCAGCCGCCCTTGACCTCGCCGAGCAGCTCCGTACGCGTCGTGTGCAGGGTGTTGACGAGGTCGCAGCCGTCGTCGAAGACCTGGTGGGGGGCGATGTCGAGCGCGGCGTTGATGTCCTTGTAGTAGCCCTCGGTGTCGGTGCCGTGGTGCGCGAACGTCGAGATGCCGTACTCGTGGACCAGCGCGGCCGCAGTGTCGTCCTGGGTC
>JANYIP010000236.1 GCA_025361995.1 Streptomycetales bacterium
GCCGGCATGGCTGGCCAAGATCATGCGAGTCGAGCCGTCACCCCTGCACGCCCACGGTGAGCCAGGCCTCGTCGATGTCGACCTGACCGAGCCTTACGCCCTCAGCTCAGCATCGGACTGAGGGCGGCCTGGCCGTGCGCCAAGCTCAGGACTCTGACCCCACCGGTCCGAAGGTCGACTCGAACTCGGCCCTCAGCTCCTCCGGCTCGAACGTGGTCAGCTGAGCGCGGGTCATGCCCCACTCCTCCAGCTGCGCGTCGAGGGCATCCGAGGGATGGTCGCCGCTGAGCACGACGTGAGCCACCGGGGCGCCGATCTTCCAGTCGTCGCCGTCCTTGAACACGGTCCACTCGTTCCCATTCACGGCGAGATCGTAGCCACCGTCGCGTAGTTCCAAACCCCCCAGCGTCGAGGCCGCCGGCGGACGGTTTGCCGGGAAGAGCGCCGGGTACCTTCCACACGTTCACTGTGCTGCTCGAAGGAGGTCACCGGCGATGTCCCGGTCGAAGAAGCGCGGCAAGAAGCGGCCCGCTGGTCTCACCGCCAAGGTCCGCCGCAGGTTGTCGGCCACACAGTTCGCCTTCCCCAAGGAACGCAAGGAACCCCTCAACGACGCCAAGCACGTGCGCAACGCCATCGCGCGCTTCGACCAGGTGAAGAGCGTGAGCGACGCTGAGCGTGACAAGGCGTGGAGACGGATCAAGAAGGCTGCCAAGAAGTACGACGTCTCGATCTCGGAGTCGTCGTGGCACGAGCTGGGCCGACCGGCCGAGCCCAAGAAGCAGAAGAAGAAGGCCAAGAAGGCCAATGCGAAGAAGGTCTAGGAAATGTCAACAATCGTGTCCCGCAGCTGGTTTTGAAGCCGCGCTGGCCGGGAAGGTTGGATCGCATGATCATCCTTGGACTCATTCTTCTCATCGTCGGGATCCTGGCGCACATCGCCATCCTCGAGACCGTCGGCGTCGTCCTCCTGGTGGTGGGCGCCGTCCTCGCCATTCTCGGCGGCACCGGCCGGGCCATCGGCGGCCGCAACCACTACTTCTAGGACACGCTGATGACAGGCGTACTCGCCCGCTTGCTCGTCCTTGTCGCCGTGGTCTGGTTGGCCGTCGGCGTGCTGGCCGCTGGGCAGCGGCACTACTTCACCGACCACAGCGCTACCTGCGCCCATGCGGGGGACGTGGCAGCGACCGTTCTCGTCGGGCCGCTGAACTACACCGGAGTCAACCCGAAGATCAGCTGCAAGCTGCCTACGCCGAGCTCCTGATCGTCTTGCGCATCATGCAGTTCCTGGTTCCCTTTGGTCGGACGTACGCGAAGCCGGCCCGCTCGAACTGGCGCCGCGTGCCGTTGTAGAGCACCGACACCTTCTGACCTTGGATGTCGTGCGGGTATCCCTCCACGAGGCCACCGCCTGCTCGTGAGATGAGGTCGAGGGCACCCTCCAGAACGACCGAGGCAAGTCCGCTCCGCCGGTGCCCCTTGTCTACGAACAAGCAGGTGATCCGATAGTCGGGCAACAGGTCGAGCTCGGTGTCGTACTGCTTCCGGTGGTACATGTTGGGCAGCTCTTCCGGCGTGCCGTACTCGCACCAGGCCACCGCGTCGTCACCCTCGAACACGAGCGAGGCGTGTGCTCGGCCCTCGTCCACCGGCTGCTTCTTGAGGTCGCGGTTGCCCTCACAGTGCAGGTCTTGTCTTCCTGAAGAGTGTGGAACCACGTGCACCAGCAGCCGCCGAACACCCCGTTGTGCCGGTCCACCATCCGCGCGAACGCGTCCCACGTGCTCCGGTCCAGTGCCCTGATGGCGTACTCGCTCATAGCGGCCTCCCCGCGCTCGCGTTGCCCGTCGCGGTCTCATCCTCGGCTCACACACGCCCTGGGAGCAACGATTGGGTACGAGTGGTCCCGGGTAGAAGCGCTGTCATGACGGAGAACCAGGCGGCGGAACACCCGCCCGAGACCAACCCCAAGATCCCGGCCCCAGGCACGTCCGAGGACTTCCCGACCTACCCCGAGGGCACTCGCCCGTCCGGGCCGGGAGGGATCGAGGTCCCTGACATGGACCACGAGGACCCCGCCTAGGTGGAGAACACCCGGCTCGATACTGCGCGGCGACTATGGTGGGCGGGCATCCAAGCGACAGGACCGCGATGACCGCACCCACACAGGCCGGTGCACCTTCGGACGTGAAGGCCGCACGCACACCTGACGGGGTGGTCGACAATCGCTCAACACCGGCGAGGGCGCTGACTCCCCGCCAGATGCTTCTGGTCGTGGCGTTGCTCGGTGCCCTGATCACCGCGTCGGCGACGTGGGCAGCCGTCAGCCTCGACCGCAGGAACGAGCACCGCCTCCTCGAGGTGCAGACCCACCAGGCCGGCGCCGTCATCGCTTCGACAATCCTGAGCCTCAGCGACCCGCTGACGACCGTGCTGAAGATCGAGGAGGCCACTGCTGGGAGCACCCGGCAGTTCGGGCCGGCGACCTCCGGGATCGTGGGCGCGGGCCATCTGTTCGTGTTCGCCAGCCTGTGGGCCACCGGCGGCCCGACCACCCAGCAGCTCACCACGGCCGGCGAGCCAGTCTCCCTTCCGATCGGCTCAGCCCAGGAGCGTCGGCTCGTCCAGCTGGCCCTGCGCAGCGGGACGTTCGTCGTCTCCAGCCTGACCAGCGGCGGTGTTCAACGCATCGCGTACGCCGTGGCGAGCTCCGGCAGCCCGCAGTACGTCGTGTACGCCGAACGGGCCATCCCCGCGAACCGGCAGGTGCCGGTGGAGAGCAGCGCGGCGTTCGCGGAGCTCCACTTCGCCACGTACCTCGGCCGGGCGGAGCTGCCCTCGGCTCTGACGACGACCGATGTCTCGCCGGACCAGCTCCCGTTCAAGGGTGACACGTCCCGCGAGCTCATCCCCTTCGGAAATACGTCCGTCCTGCTGGTGACCTCAGCCAGGGGACCGCTCGGAGGCACCCTCGGGCAGGAGCTCCCCTGGGTGTTCCTGCTGGTCGGTGCCCTCATGACCACTGCGGCCGCCACCACTGGGTATCAGCTCGTCGCGCGGCGTCGGCGGGCAGAGGGGGACTCGCGCACGATCACCGCGTTGTACGACGAGCTGGGCACCCTCTACGGGCAGCAGCGCACCATCGCCGAGACCCTGCAGAAGGCCCTGCTGCCGGCGTACAACCCGGTGATCGCCGAGCTGGCGCTGGCCTCCCGGTACGTCGCCGGGGCCAAGGGCGTCGACATCGGCGGCGACTGGTTCAGCATCGTCAAGACCGGTGAGCACCACTTCGCGTTCGTGATCGGCGACGTGTCCGGCCGAGGGGTCAGCGCAGCGAGCATCATGGCCCGGCTTCGCTTCACCATCCGCGCGTACGTGCTCGAAGGGCACTCCCCCGAGAAGGTGCTCAGCATGTGCGGCCAGCAGCTCGACATCGACGTCGACGGCCACTTCGCCACCGTCGTCGTGGGCATCGGTGACCTGCGGTCCCGCGAGATCGTGCTCGCGAACGCCGGGCACCTGGACCCCCTCCTGATCACCGGGTCGGACCCGCAGTACGTGGTCACCAAGACGGGCCTGCCGGTGGGCATCAGCGCGAACGCGGTGTACGTACCGACCCTGATCGTGATGCCCCCCGGGTCAACCCTGCTCGTGTTCACCGACGGGCTGGTCGAACGACGCGCGGAGAACATCGACGACGGCCTCGAGCGGCTGCGGCAGGCAGCGAAGACTCCGGCGGAGTCGCTCGACGACCTGCTGAGCGTGCTGGTCACCGAGCTCACCGACAACCAGTCCGAGGACGACATCGCCCTGCTGGCCTTCAGGTGGCTCTGACCCCAACCGTGAGGTTTTAGCCTCGCGGGTGCCGGGTAACCGACGTGACGGAACCGCCCAGATGGTTTCCCCACGCGGCTGGAGGCACCGTGAGCATCGCGACCCGATCATCGCGTCAAGAGCGACCCGAGGAGTTGCTCCGGACCCTGATCCCGGCCCGCATCGACCGTCTTCCGTGGGCGCCGTTCCATACCCGACTCGTCGTTGCGCTCGGCATCGCCTGGGTCCTCGACGGCATCGAGATCACCATCGTCGGCGCCATCGCGGGAGTGCTCAACGAGAAGGCGACGCTCGGGCTGTCGGCCACCGCGGTCGGCGCGATCGCGACCGTCTACCTCGTGGGGGAGGTCTTCGGCGCACTGCTCTTCGGTCGACTGTCGGACGCGCTCGGCCGCAAGAAGCTCTTCATCCTCACCCTCGGGGTCTACCTGGCCGGCAACGCCTTGACGGCACTGACCTGGGGCAGCGGTCTGGCGCCCCTGCTCTACCTGTACGCGACCCGCTTCATCGCGGGCGCCGGCATCGGCGGGGAGTACGCAGCGATCAACTCCGCCATCGACGAGATGATCCCGGCGCGCTACCGGGGACGGGTCGACATCGCCGTCAACGGCACGTACTGGCTCGGGG
>JANYIP010000257.1 GCA_025361995.1 Streptomycetales bacterium
CACGCTGATCACCACCGGCAATGTCGCCCCGTCTGACGTGGGCAAGGCGTCGATGCCGAACTACGGCGCGCTGCGCAACCAGGCCGTCATCCACGCGAACGACGGTGCCGCGAAGATCACGACGTTCGCCGGCCAGGCGGACGACCCGTTCTTCCTCGACCTGCGCGTGTTCGATCTGCTCTACGGCGGCAACCTCTCTGAGGTCGGGCGGGACAGCCTGAAGGGCTACAACGTCAACTCCGTCGCCCTGCAGGTGCCGTCGTCCTCGATCACCGCTGGCCGCGACCCCGTCGTCGGGATCTGGTCTAGCACCTTCCGCAAGTCGGCCGGCGGCAAGTACGTCCAGGTCTCGCGGCTGGGCAACCCCCTCGTCAACGAGGTGGTCATCCCGCTCAAGGACAAGGACAAGTTCAACGCCTCGGTCCCGGCGGACGACGGTCAGTTCCTGTCGTACGTCACCAACCCGGGCCTGCCCGAGGTCATCCAGGCGGTGTACGGGATCAAGGCTCCGGCCACCCCGCGCAACGACCTGGTCTCGGTCTTCCTGACCGGCGTGAAGGGTCTCAACCAACCGGCCGTCCTGAAGGCGCCCGGCGAGGAGCTCCGGCTCAACACGTCGATCAAGCCGACCGCCAAGCCGAACAGGCTGGGCGTCATCGGTGGCGACCTCGCCGGCTTCCCCAACGGCCGCCGGCTGGGTGACGACGTCGTGGACATCGCGCTCCAGGTGGTCGAAGGAGAGCTCGTGGGCGCTCCGAACGACCTCGGTGACGGAGTGAACGCCAACGACTCCAAGTTCGCCACCCATTTCCCCTACCTCGCGCTGCCGCACTCCGGCTCGCGGGGCGCCAGCCCGGCACCGGCGAGCGCAGGTCTGACTGCTCTCACCGGCGGCGGGAACGGTACCGGCGGCGGCTCGTCGACCCCCATCGGGTCGGCGCTCGCTCTCGGCGTCGGACTGCTCACCATGATCGGCGGGACGGTGGCGTTCCGCCGCTCACGCCGCACCCCGGTGACGGTCGCCTCGGCTGCCTGACCGGCAGCCCGCCAGTTCGTCCGCGGGGTGGGGTCTGCCCCACCCCGCGGACGACCGGCACCAGACCTGAACCGGCCAGCCACCCGCCCCGTCCCTCCGGGAGTCCTGATGCGTCGCACCATCGCAGGAGCCGCCACCGTCGCGGTCGCTGCCAGCCTCGTGCTCGTCGGTTCGTTCGGCCTCCTGCACGCACGGGTCGCCACCGCCGACAGCCAGCTGGACGCCGCCGCGGCCACGTCGACCGACGGTCAGGTCGCCGCACCGACTCTGGCCGGCACCATCGAGTCGCTGCAGACCCACCTCGGACTGCAGCCCGCCGACGAGCGCAGCTGGGCCAGCCTCGGCGTCGCGTACGTCGAGCAGGCCAGGGTGACCCTCAACCCGACGTACTACCCAAAGGCCCAGACGGCCCTGAACCGGGCGCTGGCGCTCTCCCCCCACGACGACGCCGCGCATGCCGGGCTCGCCGCCCTTGACTCCGCCCGGCACGACTTCACCGGCGCGCTGGCTCAGGCGAACGTGGCGCTGGCCGTGAACCCGGACTCCGCGGAGGGCCTCGCGATCCGGATCGACGCGCTGACCGAGCTGGGGATGTACCCGCAGGCACTGGCGGCCGCCACCACCGCGGACTCGCTGACACCGGGGGTCCCGATCTTCACTCGGCTGTCCTACCAGCGTGAGCTGCGCGGCGACGTGCCCGGCGCGGTCGCGCTGATGCAGCGGGCGCTGGCCGCGGCGACGACCGCTACTGACATCGCGTTCGTCCAGACACACCTGGGCGACCTCGCCCGCGAGACCGGCCAGCTGGCCGCCGCGAGCGCGGACTACGCCGCCGCTCTCAAGGCCGACCCGACCACCGTCGGGGCCACCGCGGGACAGGCCAGGGTCGCATCGCTGCGCGGCGACAACGCCACCGCGATCACGCTGTGGACCGACGTCGTCCGGCGCGCACCGCTGCCCGAGTACCTCGTGGACTTCGGCGACCTCTTGCAGTCCCTGGGCAGCAACACCCTTGCGCAGCAACAGTTCGCGGTCGTCCTCGGCTCGGCCGCCCTCTCGCGGGCCAACGGCGTCCAGACTGATCTCGAGATCGCCAACTTCGAGTCCGACCACGGCGACGCGCAGGCCGCGCTGACCGCGGCAGCAGCAGAGTGGGGACGCCGGCACAGCGTGCTCGTGGCCGACGCGTACGCCTGGGCCCTGCACGCAGCGGGGCAGAACACGGCCGCGCTGGCCATGTCGCGGTTCGCCCTGTCCACCCACATCGCGGACGCCAGGGTCCTGCTGCACGCTGCCGTCATCGAGCAGTCGCTCGGCATGACGGCGCAGGCCAAGGCACACCTTGCTGCGGCGCTGCACCTGCGCGGGATGCTCGACCCGCTCCAACGCCAGGTCGCCGCCCGGACCGCGGTCGCGCTCGCCGGAGCCCGGTGATGACGTCGACCCTGGGTCGCCGGGTGGCCGTCACCGGCCTGCTGGTCGCCGCCTTCGTCGGGATCCCGGCCGCTGCCGCCTGGGCGCACCCGCTCGGCAACTTCACCGAGAACCGGTCGGACGCGATCGTCGTCGCCGCCGACGCGATCCGGGTCGAGCACGTCCTCGACCTCGCCGAGATCCCGACCCTGCAGGCACGGCCGGCGATGGACAGCAACAGCGACGGTACGGTCACCCCGGCCGAGCTCGCCACGTTCGCCGCCAGCACCTGCGCGACGTCTGCGACCACGCTGACGCTCACCGTGGACTCGGTCCGGCTGCCGCTGGCCGTCGGGGTGACCAGCGGCAAGCTGATCCTGGGCCAGGCCGGGCTGTACACCTTGCGGCTGGAGTGCGCGTTCTCGGCGCGCGCACGGGCGTCCAGCGCGGACAAGCTGACCTTCAGCGACAACGACCGGCCGGGGACTGTCGGCTGGCGTGAGGTGATGATCCAGGGCGACGGCACCACGCTGTCGCACTCCAGCGCGCCGACGACGAGCCCTAGCAAGGACCTGCGCGCCTATCCGCAGGATGCGCTGTCCTCTCCGGTGGACGTGTCGGTGGCGTCGGTCGACTACCGCCTCGGCGGGCCTGCGCTGACTGCGCAGAGTGCCGGCCTCGACGCAGCCACCGCCGTGCTGCCCGGCGGGATCGACACCCTGACCAGCTGGCTCAGCTCCGCGGCCACGGGTGCCAGCGGGACCTGGACGTTCCTGATCGCGATCGTGATCGCCGTCGGCGTCGGTGCTGCGCACGCGGTCGCGCCCGGCCACGGGAAG
>JANYIP010000282.1 GCA_025361995.1 Streptomycetales bacterium
GCGACGTAGTCCCGCACCGCCGAGTAGGTCAGGTCCGTCAGCTGGTGCTCGTCGACCAACCGGGCCAAGATCCGGCGGGCGGTGTGGCGCTGCTTACGCGGCGCGGTCAGGTCCTCGACCAGCATCGCGTCGATCAGACCCTTCGCCGGGTCGAGCTTCGGCGCCACCCGAACCGGGGTCTTCCGCTGCGGTGGGACAGCGTTGCCCAGCGCCTGCCGGACCGTCCGCCGATGCACCCCGTACTTGTCCGCCAGGGCCCGGACCGACAACTGCTCGACCCGGTCATCGCGACGTATCGCCTCGAACAACTCCACCCTCGACCTCGCCACTTCTGCCCTCTCCCGAACGTCGCCAGCAACACGGCGAGCCTTCGGGGTGGGGCCAGATCAGACCGTCATAACAGGTCCCCGGCGTGTCGGAGGTGGGGCCAAATCAGACCGTCACGGTGGGGCCAGATCAGACTGACAGGGCCACGCCCGATTGCCGGATCTTGCGCTGACGCCCCGCACCGAACGGTTCCCCTCGGTGCGCTGATTAGGTTGGTGCCGTGCCCGATGCCATCTTCGAACTGCCCCGCCTCGCCGGACTTTATGACCCCCTTGACCCAGACCGAAGCGACCTTGATGCGTACGTGGACCTGGTGGAGGAGTTTGGGGCTGCTTCTGTCCTCGACATTGGTTGCGGCACGGGAACCTTCGCGTGCCTCCTCTCCATGAAAGATTTGGATGTCATCGGCGTCGACCCCGCTGCCGCGTCGTTGGAGGTGGCTCGTCGGAAGCGCGGCGCAGATCGGGTGCGTTGGTTGCACGGCTACGCCACCAGCCTGCCGCCCCTGGCCGTCAGGATGGTCACCATGACCGGCAACGTCGCCCAGGTGTTCCTGACGGATGAGGAGTGGGCGACGACGCTACGTGCTGCGCGGCGCGCCCTCCAGCGTGGCGGTCGACTGACGTTCGAAGTCCGCGACCCGTCCCGCCGGGCTTGGCAAGCCTGGAACCGAGAGCAGTCCCGGACCACGGTCCACGTGCCCGAGGTCGGTAACGTCGACCACTGGGTGCAGGTCACGGACGTGGCCGGTCAACTGGTTTCGTTCACGAGCACCTTCGACATCGACGGCGAGATACTCACCTCAAACTCCACCCTGCGGTTCCGAGAGCGAGCTGAGATCGAGGCATCCCTTCGCACGGCGGACCTCCGCTTGCTCGACGTTCGGGACGCCCCTGATCGACCCGGGCTGGAGTTCGTGTTCGTGGCCGAACGCAGCGACTGACTCCGGTCCCCAGACGCACCACTGGACTTTTCTGCGCGTCTTGGACACGCGCACCGACGTGTTGGTCTGCTACCGAGGCGTGGGACTGGTCGCACCTGGTGAGAGCGTCGGAGGCGGAGCGAAGGTGAATGTAGACGACGGTCTCGGCCCAGCTGGTGTTGGTGGCGTCACGCCCTCGGGTGGCGAGGGCGGCTTGGCCGTTGGAGTCGGGGTTGCCGCGCACTTGACCGCCGGCGGCGTGGTCGGGGTTGGCGCACTACTGCCCGCCGGGTTGATTGCGGGCCGAGGCGCTGCCACGCGCCCACCTGTGAGGTGAACAGCGCCCCCACCGATCGCGGCGAGAACGAGTACTGCACTAGCCACGCTCGCTGTTCGACGGCGCTGCCTGCTCAGGTCTGCGCGCTGTCGCAAGTCGCCTGGATCAGTCGCCGTCACAATCGCGAGCGAATCTGTTGCTAGCCGACCGAAGAGTGCCTCGACTTCGTCGTCACGCATCGACGTTCTCCTCTGTAGGAAGGTCAGTGAGGTGTTTGGCAAGCGCGGAGCGGCCGCGCGACAACCGCGCCTTGACGGTGCCGATCGCCACCCGTTTCCACCGCAACTTGCTGGACATCCAGGTCGCAGAGATAGAGCAACACCAGGGTGATCCGCTGCGACTCCGGGAGCCGCCGCAGCGCGGCAGCGACCGCCACCCGATCGGGCGATGGGCCGGGCAGCGACTCCTTCTCGTACTGGTCGGGCAGGCCGGAGATCACACGCTTCGCACCCCTCCAACGGCTCACAGCCAGCCTCACCGCCGTCGTCCGGACCCAAGCCTCTGGGGCCGCGTCGCGATCAAGTCGCTCGTGTTGGCGCCACGCGTGAAGGAACGCCTCCTGAACAACGTCCTGCGCCTCGCCCAGGTCGCCCGTGAGCAGGGAGACCTGGAACACCAGACGCCGAACGGTCGTCGCGTAGAGCGCGTCGAAAGCCTCAGGCGTCATCCGACGCGCCGGGTTGTCATCGCTTCGTGTATACGCCACCCGCTGACCGAAGGTTGCGTCACTCCTGATCGCCGTAGGGACGACGGGAGGGCATGCCTACCTCGGGCGACGCAGACCCCTCTCGAGCTACATCGTCAACAGCGGCAGGCAGGACTCACTCCGTTCAAGAGCCACACGGGACAAACCGTGGGCAGACACCTCACGAGCGACCCACCAACCACCCAACCCCCAACCTGCCCGTCAAGAGCTACCCGAAGTCAACAGGTAGGCATTTCGGGGCGCTCAGTTGCATGCCTGGCCGTGTGCGACGTCCGGTGAAGTTCTCTGGAGGGTCGGCTGCGCGGATGACGTGGTCTGTCGTAGGAGCGTCATTGCTGCCACTGCCTTGAAGCCCGTTGCGGCTAGTATCGGCGCAAACATCGGGGAGGCTTGGACGAGCAAGGGCCCCGCGCCCGCATTGGCGGCTGCGACCCATCTGGCGTGTACGAGCGCGCGATAGCAGCCTTGACGGCGCGCGGAGGGCAACGTCGCTCCGCCGGACAGCATAGCTATCGCGTGATCGGTCAGGAGCAGACCGCCCGCTGCGACGGGAGTCCCGTTGATGTACGCCAGGAAGTTGCGTCGCCGGCCGGCATAACTCTGGAAGTCCGCCCACGCCCCGGTGTTGCTCGAAGCCAGCTCTGCCGTGTCGGCCTCAAGCGTCTTGTCATCCCCCAGCCCGGCGAGTCCGATACGACGAAAATCAAGAAGGTCCTCCGGGGTCTCTACCTCGCGGACGTCCATCGCGGGACCCTGCACGGGCTGATGATCAAGGAGCATCGCCGTACAAGCGCTGACGACCTCCGCTCCTAGAGAAACCAGCGCGTCGACCGCGTCCGAAGGGGTGGTCCGGGGCCCGACGTACCACAGGTAGTCATTCCTGCCGCGTTCAGCGAAAAGGGCTGCGGCCTGTGCGCACAGGTCCGCCAGGTTTGTGGCGTCGGCCCGGACCGCGGAGACGTTGGCGTAGGAGGCGATCGGTCCGGGTTGGTAGTTCAAACACGCCGCAGGTGTCCGCTGCCGTGAACCACTGGGCGGCAGCGGGATGTACCCCATCAGGTCCTCGGCCAGAACGGATACATCCATGGGGGCATTCAACTCCGGCGTTTGCCAGCGGAGGGGGGGTGGGAATCGTTGGACGGTGGGCTCGGAGCGGGGAGGCCTTCACGGCCGCACCTCACACCATCCAAGAATCCACCCTCCCAGTGGCCTGGTCCGGGTTGGGCACCTGCCACCGAATGCCGTATGGAGCGCCCGGACCAAGGGCACCGAACGGGGCTTGGGGCGCTATCGAGGCCGCTGGCCCACGGTGACCGCGGGAGCGC
>JANYIP010000339.1 GCA_025361995.1 Streptomycetales bacterium
GGTGGGCAACCTCACGGTCGTGGCGGGGACGTTCAGCCAGGTGCAGCCGGCCGGCAGCACCGCGACAGTGACCCGCAACAACATCGTGGGCTTCAACGCCACGACCGGCGTGCTCAGCACGACCTTCGTCCCGACCACCAACGGTGAGGTCACCTCGCTGGTGGTGGCCGCCGACGGCCAGTCGATCTATGCCGGCGGCAGCTTCACGACGGTGAACGGTGCCGCGTCGGCCAGGATCGCCCAGCTGAGTGTGGCGAACGGCGCGCTGGTACCGGCCTTCCATCCGCCGGCGCTGAGCAGCGGTGTACGCGACCTCAAGCTCTCCGCCGGGCGGCTCTGGGTCGCAGGCAGCTGGACCACGATCGGCGGGGTGGCCCAGCGCGCGCTCGCGACGCTCGACCCGACGTCGGGCGCGGTCACCCAGTTCATGCGCGTGCCGATCGCGGGCGTGCACAACGGCGGCGGCACCGAAGTCATCAAGATGGACATCAGCCCGGACGGGTCGCGGCTGGTGGGCATCGGCAACTTCACCACCGTCGGCGGCACCGCCCACGAGCAGGCGTTCATGCTCGACCTGACCGGTACGAGTGCGGTGGTCGCCAACTGGCAGACGAACTTCTACACCACCCAGTGCGCGTCGGTATTCAACACGTACATGCGTGATCTCGACATCTCCCCGGACGGGACGTACTTCGTCATCTCGGTCACCGGGGCGTACGGCGGCAGCACAGGCGCGTGCGACGAGACCTCGCGGTGGGACTTCGCGAGCACCGGGTCCGACCTGCACTCGACCTGGACCGACTACACCGGCGGCGACACCACCTACGCCGTGGCCATCACCGGAACCGCGGTGTACGTCGGTGGTCACATGCGCTGGGAGAACAACCCCTACGCAGGCGACGCGGCCGGCCCTGGCTCCGTCAGCCGCCCGGGCATCGCGGCGCTGGACCCGGTCAACGGGCTGCCCTTCGCGTGGAACCCCACCCGCGACCGCGGGGTCGGGGTGTTCGACATGCTCGCGACGGCGCAGGGGATGTGGGTCGTCAGCGACACCGACCACATCGCCGGCGCCTACCACGCGAAGGTCGCCTTCTTCCCGCTCGCCGGTGGCGAGGTCATCCCGACTCCGGCCGCGGGTGCGCTGCCCGACGATGTGTACCTGGCGGGCCGGCCGGGCAGTGCGACCGGCAGCAACGTCCTGGCCCGGGTCGACGCCGGCGGACCGACGTTGCAGGCGACGGATGGTGGACCGGACTGGACCGGCGACTCCAGCGATGCACCGGACAGCCATCACGGCGACGGCAGCAACACCGCCGACTACGGCACAGCGGTCGGGAGCGTCACACCGTCGGTATCCGCCACCGCGCCGCTGGGTCTCTTCACCAATGAGCGGTGGGCCGCGCAGGACTGGAGCTTCCCGGTCGCGGCGGGCACGAACGTGCAGGTGAACCTCTTCTTCGCGAACCGCTGCTCCTGCACGAACACGGTGGGTGCCCGCGTCTTCAACGTCTCGATCGACGGGGTCAGCAAGCTCGCGAACTACGACATCGTCGCCGACGTCGGCGACAACCGCGGGGTCGAGAAGAGCTTTGCTGTCACCAGTGACGGCTCGGTTGACATCGACTTCGGCCAGGTCACCGAGAACCCGCTGATCAACGGGATCGAGATCGTCTCGCTCGACGGCAACGTGATCCCGCCGAGCGCGAGCACCCCCGATGCCCTTTCGGTCCGGCACTACGACGGGACCACTGTTGGGGTGACCACCGCGGTGCCGTCGTCGATCGCGTGGGGCCAGGCCCGGGGCTCGGTGATGCTGAACGGGACGCTCTACACCCCGTGGTCGGACGGGAACCTCTATGCGCGATCCTTCGACGGGACGAACTTCGGAGCAGCGATCGTGGTGCGGGCGCAGGACCTGATCGTGCCGCTGAACGACTGGCACTCCGACGTGCAGAACATGACCAGCCTGTTCTACGACGGGGGGCGGCTGTACTACACCGAGCTCGGGCAGACCCAGCTGTTCTACCGCTACTTCACGCCAGAGGACGGCGTCGTGGGTGCGCTGCGCTTCGCCGCCGCCGGGAACGTCAGCGGACTGGACTGGTCGGCGGTCTCCGGCGCGTTCCTGTCGGGCACCAGCCTGTTTGTCGCGACAGCCGGCGACGGCAACCTGCACCGGATCGACTGGTCAGCAGGGTCGGTCGTGGACGGGACTGCTGCGGTGGTCAGCGGTCCGGGTGTCGACGGCAACGACTGGACGACGCGGACGATGTTCCTGGTCTCCGGCACGGTCGCACCGCCGAACCAGCCGCCGACGGCGTCCTTCACGTCGAGCTGCGTCGGCCTGACCTGCTCGTTCAACGCGGCCACTTCGCACGACCCGGACGGCACCGTCGTGTCGTACGCGTGGGACTTCGGTGACACCGGCACCGGGGTGGGCGTGGCCCCCTCGCACACCTTCACGGCCGGCTCGACGTACGCGGTGAAGTTGACGGTCAAGGACGACGGCGGGCTGACCGGCGCGTTCTCGGCTCAGGTCACGGTCGCACCGCAGACTGGCGGCTCGGTCGCGTTCCGCGCTGCGGCGCCGGCATTCAACAACAACGCCAGGGCGGCGTCGGTGACGGTGCCCGCGTCG
This sequence comes from Streptomycetales bacterium, assembly GCA_025361995.1. Lineage (GTDB taxonomy): Bacteria > Actinomycetota > Actinomycetes > Prado026 > Prado026 > JANYIP01. The sequence continues at coordinate 2,639 of JANYIP010000339.1, forward strand.
GTGCAAGCAGGTGACGAGCTGCTCCTGTATGTGAACGCAGCGAACTCGGCACTGACTCTGACCGGCCCGTCCGGGGCCGTGACGGGCTGGACCCAGCTTGGCACGCGCACGATCGGCACCCAGATCGTGTGGGTGTACGCCAAGTCCGCAGTTGCGGCCGACGCGGGGAGGCCGGTGACCTTCGCGGCGTCGGGGATGGAGAAGCTCGCGGTGGAGCTGCTCGCGTACTCCGGGGCAGGTGCCGGTCTGCCCTCAGCCACGTTCGCGACGGATCCGGCGGCGACGGTGTCGCACCCGACAGCCGCGGTGCCGGTCGCGGCGGGTGGTTCGTGGGTCGTCTCGTACTGGGCCGACCGCTCGTCGACGACGACCGGCTGGACTGCGGCCGGGGGCCAGGTCCAGCGGGACCAGTCGCTCGGGTCCGGCGGTGGCCGGGTCACCTCGCTGCTGACGGACGGTGGCGGACCGGTGCCCACCGGGACGTTCCCGTCGCAGGTGGCGCAGACGAACGCGGGCTCGCGGGCGGTCGAGGTCAGCGTCGTGCTGGCTCCCGCGTAGCGCTCAGGACTGGTCGGGCTCGCCAGTCGCGAACACCCGGCTCATCCGGACGTCCGCGTCAGTCAGCGTCATCAGGTCGTCCCGGCTGAGCTCGCGGTCCTGCGCGACCAACCGGTTGGCCTGACGCAGCCGGATGCGCTCCAGGGCGTTGCGGACGCTGCGGGCATTGGCGAACCGGGGGCGCGCCATCCGCAGCCCGAGGTAGCTGTCGAAGGCGACCGCAGCCTCGGGGCTGAACGCGTACTGGTCCCGCTCGAGCATCCCGCCGGCGATCTGCATCAGCTCGCTGCGGTCGTAGTCGCTGAACTCGATGTGGTGCGCGACGCGTGAGCTGAGCCCGGGGTTGGACGAGAAGAAGGTCTCCATCCGGTCGGCGTACCCGGCGAAGATGACCACGAGGTCGCCACGCTCGGACTCCATCTCCTGCAGCAGGATCTCGATGGCCTCCTGCCCGTAGTCGCGCTCGTTCTCCGGCCGGTACAGGTAGTAGGCCTCGTCGATGAACAGCACGCCGCCAGCTGCCTTGGTGATGGCCTCCTTCGTCTTCGGCGCCGTGTGCCCGATGAACTGGCCGACGAGGTCGTCGCGGGTCACGGCGTGCACCCGTGCGGTCCGCAGGAAGCCCAGCGCGTGCAGCATCTGGGCCATCCGCAAGGCCACGGTCGTCTTGCCGGTGCCAGGCGGGCCGGTGAAGCTCATGTGCAGGGTCGGCTTGGTTGTCGTCAGCCCGAACTGGCGTCGCGCCCGCTCGACCAGGAGCAGCGAGGCGATCTCGTTGATCCTGGTCTTGACCGCGGCAAGGCCGACGAGCTCGCGGTCGAGGTCGTCGAGGACCTCACGCACCCTGGTTGCGGCCTCGTCGTCGGCGAGCGAGATCAGCGCGTCGGGGGCCAGCACGTGCACGAGCGACTCGCTGTCGGCGCCGTGTGCGGCGGGTCGGGTCCCTGCCGCACCTGGCCGGGGCAGCGAGAACGGCTGCTGCGGCGTACTCATCAGGTCTGGTAGCGCTGGCCTGCGGGGGCGTCACCGGAGTAGGCCTGCACCGAGTACGTCTGCTGCCGGTCGGCGCCCTCGGTCCGGTTCAGCCGGAAGCCGGGCTCGGTCTCCGGCCGGTTGACCAGGAACATCATCGCCGTGGTCTGCCGGCCCAGCCGCGCGTCGTACGCCAGGACCCTGATGTAGTGCCGCGGGAAG
>JANYIP010000320.1 GCA_025361995.1 Streptomycetales bacterium
CGACTCGAACTCCTCGCGGTGCCCGGGGTCGCCGTGCCCGTCGTCGAAGTGACCCTCGATCTGGGCCGCCACAACACCTTCTGGCAGCGGCACCTCGACCTGGGCAAGCAACGCCTCGAGGGCGTTGTCGCGGGCCTCGACGCCCTGCTGCAGCTTCTTGTACCCCGTCAGCCGGGTACGCAGGTCGGCCTCGAGCTCGGCGAGCGTGTCGAACTCGCTGGCCAGCTGGGCGAAGTCGTCGTCAAGGGCTGGGAGGTTGCGTACCTTCACGCCGCCGACCGTCACGGTCACATCTACCGCAGCGTCGGCGTACCCACCGGCGCGCAGGGGTGCACTAAACGTGGCGCTCTCGCCCCCCGACTTGCCGATGATGGCTTCGTCCAGACCCTCGAGCAGCTGGCCCGTCCCCACCTCGTATGACAGGCCTGTCGCCGTGGCGTCCTCGACCGCGACACCCTCGGCCTCCGCCGACAGGTCAAGCGTGACGAAGTCGCCGAGCTCGACCGCGCGCTCGACCGGGCTGAGCGAACCGAACCTGGTACGTAGGCTCTCGAGCTGCTCGCTCACGTCCTCGTCCGTCACCTCGGCGTCCGCGACGTGCACCTCGATCCCGTTGTACTCCGGGAGCACGATCTCGGGGCGGACGTCGACCTCGGCCGTGAACGTCAGGCCGGTGGTGTCGGAGAACTCCGTCACGTCCACGTCCGGCTGACCGAGCACCTTGACCTTGTGCTCGTCCACCGCCGCGTTGTACGCCTTCGGCAGGTGCTCGTTGACCGCCTCGTCCAGGACGACGCTGCGGCCGACCCGCTGGTCGATGATCGCCGACGGCACCCGGCCCTTGCGGAACCCCGGGATCGAAACCTGCGCGGCGATCTTCTTGTACGCCGAGTCGAGGCTCGGCTTGAGCTCTTCGTACGGCACCTCGACGGTGAGCTTCACCCGCGTGGGGTTGAGGGTCTCGACGGAGCTCTTCACGGTCGTGCTTCTCCTCGGGCAGGGGGCAAAAGTGGTGGCGCGGCGAGTCGGGGCGGGGAGAGTCGAACTCCCGATCTCCTGCCCCCAAAGCAGGCGCGCTAGCCACTACGCTACGCCCCGCAGTGACGCCTCATCCTAGTGGACGCCGGACACGTCGCCGGTCGGAGCGAGCGGGCTGCCGGCCCCGGTTGAAGCGGGCGAGGCTGGGGTAAGTTCCTGGGAGTAACTACCCAGCCCCTCGTGAAGAAGGCCTCTCATGCACCTTCCCGTCGCTCGCGCGAGCATCCCCGGACGCCTGGCCACCGGCGCATTCATCCTGCACGCAGGCCTCGGCAAGTGGTCCGGATCAGCCGAGCAGGCCGCCGGGATCCACGGGACGTCCTCCAACGCGCTGCCCTTCCTCAAGCCGATTCCGCCAGAGCGGTTCCTCCGCCTGGTCGCCACCGCTGAGATCGCCACCGCAACCGCCCTGCTCCTGCCGCTGGTCCCCGACGCGCTCGCCGGCGCCGCCCTCACCGGCTTCTCCGGCTCGCTGCTGACCATGTACTGGCGTACGCCGACGCTGCGCAAGCCGGGCAGCATCTGGGCCACCCAGGCGGGGACCGGCGTGAGCAAGGACGTCTGGATGCTCGGCATCGGCCTGGGCCTGCTCGCCAGCCGCCGCAGGTAACCTAGGAGCGCCTCTCGTCGAGGTACGCGGGTGTAGCTCAATGGCAGAGCCCCAGCCTTCCAAGCAGAAGCCACGGTCGGGCTGGTGGGCCTCTCACCTGCACCGATGCCGATCATGAGGTCGGCTGGTGGCCGACTGCGTCACGTACGCGTCATTCGTCCTTGGACCGCAGCTCTGAGGGTGGCATCGAGCCCTCGTCTGCGACTGGTACGGGCCCGTTGTTGTCACCACGTGGAACCACGACGATGCCCGGTGGCAGCGGCGCATCTGCAAGGAGCTTGAGAGCTCCCTCGAGGACCGTGATGGCACCGTTGACCAGGTCGATGAGGTCGCTGCGCGTTGACAGCACGTCCTTGGCTCGTATGACCGACACGACGTCTTGGACCTCGAGCGGCTGACGACCGG
>JANYIP010000356.1 GCA_025361995.1 Streptomycetales bacterium
CTTCCCGCCCGAGACGGCGACGAGCACGCTGGTGTCGGTCGTGATGCCGGGCGGGTAGTTCAGGGCTGACGTGCCTGGCCAGGCGCTGCCGCCGGGGTACGTCGCGAGGTAGCCGGGGCCGGACGGCGTGGCGGCGACCAGGTCGGCGAAGACGGCCGTGATCGAGCTGGCCGGGACGCCACCCAGCGTGGGCAGCGTGATCGTGCGGGCCTCGCCGTTGCCGAGCTTGCCGGCCGGTGTGCCCGCGGTCGCGAACACCTGGGTGATCGGGACCGGGGTCAGCTCCGAACCGCCGCTGGCCGAGCCGTACCCGACGACGTCGGCGATGACCTGGGTGGTGCCGGCGGAGTTGTAGATGCTGACGGTCCCGTCGCTGCCCACCGGGGCGGCCACGAGCACCGACCGGGTCTGGCCCACCCCGAAGTTCTGGTTGGACGTCGTCGCCGGCGTGGTCCCGCCCGCGTACGCCTTGACGTAGCTGCTGGCGGTCGCGCAGGTCACCGTCAGCGAGAGGTCGACCGAGGTGACCCCGCTGGCCGGGACGCCGCCGCGGCCGAGCACGGTCAGGTCGACCCGCCCACCGGGCCCGGTCGGGTACGCCCCGGTCCTGGTGTCCAGCAGCCGGAACGGGGTGATCGCCACGAAGCCGCCGTCACCGCTGATCGCGGCGCCGACACTGGGCGGCGCAGGTGGTGGCGCACCGATGACAAAGCTCCCGCTCCAGGGCACAGCTGTCCCCTGAGCCCCGGCGCTGGTCAAGTGGATCAGGTACGGACCGGGCCGTGCCCACCCGCCGCCGGTCGCCTGCCCGTTCCACGTGGTCGCGATCGGAACCGTCCTGGTGGCGCTGCCGGACGGCAGTGACGCGATGGTGCCGCCGCGGCACACGTCCGACACCGATCCGGTCCAGGTCTGGTTCGAGAGCACGCCGGACCGGATGGTCAGGCCGGAGCCCTGATAGCTGCCGGTGGCGCTGGACAGGGTCGGCGTGACCAGGCCGACCGACAAGAACGCCGCCGCCTGCGCTCGGATCGACGGCAGGTACGGGTAGAGCAGGTTGCCCGGGCACGCGGTGGCATCGACGTCCCGGTGTCCCGAGATGGTCGGCGTCGTGACCTGCTGGCCGGCCGGGTGGTGCAGGTTGGTCCCGCTGATGCCGCTCGAGGTCAGGACCGCGCTGCTCACCGGGTCGCGCCAGAACAGGCCCAGCTTCCAGGCCATCACCCGGGCGATCGAGGTGACCATCGCGGCCGGGGGACGTAGCCCGCCACCGGAGCAGGTGGTGTCGAAGCAGCCGAGAGCGGCCACGGCGAAGCTCTCGTAGTTGAAGCCTGCGGTGTGGGAGCCGATCACGGCCAGCGTGACGCCGCCGGCCCGGCCCTCGTACACGTTCCCGAACTTGTCCACCAGGAAGTTGTACGCGATGTCGGACCAGCCCAGGCCCTGGGTGTCGTACGCGTAGATGGCCCGGATCTGCTGCGCCGCTCCGGCCGAGCTGGTGTACGTGTTCTGCGAGACCGTGTGGTGCACGAAGCCGACCTTGATGGTGTCGGAGTACCCGGCGAACCCGTTGCGGAGCGACTCGTCCGCGCCCCAGGCCAGGCGGGTGATGATCGTGGGCTGGGCGACCGCTGCGCTGGCCGAGGACGCCGGCACGCTGGCACCGATCTCGGCGTCCGCTGCGGACGTGCCGGGATCGACGAGCTCGAGCCGCAGACCGGCCGGCGGCTGGCCGTTGGAGGTGTCGACCCTGACCTGGACACCGTCGCTGGGACCGGTGACGAGCGGCTCGGTGCCGATCCGCCCGTGCCGGGCGTCGACGCTGCCCGCGTCGGGACCTGCGTCGCCGACGGACAGCGGCTCCCAGGCCCCCCAGGCACCGGCGGCGCCGCCGGCCGGGTGGATCCGGACGCTTGCGCCGAAGCCGGCGCTGGTCGCCGCGTCGGCAGCTGCGCCCTGGCTGTCCCAGGTGATGCCGAGCAGCTGGTACGGGGCGGTGCGGGTTGCTGCCGTGAGGACGGCTGGTGCCCGCACGACTGTCGCGGCGCTGCGCTGTCCGGCGCTGGCGGTCTGAGCCTGCGTGCGCAGGGCTGCCCAGGCCGACGGGTCGACCCCCGCGAGCGGCTGCGCGACGATGTGCGGTGCCACCGGGTGAGGCTGCGCGCGCGGCGGCGTGACCACCGGGAGCACCAGCAACGCGGGGACGAGAGTGGCGACGAACAATGCCGGAACAGCTTTTCGCATCTGACCTGTCTCTCTGGGGGGAAGGCCGTCGCGGCCACAGAGCGAGGGATCGATCGCCCGCAAACGTAACAGAACGGGCGCGACCGACCCCCTGTCCTCATCGGCGTCGAGGGCTGCGCTCTGAATGCCTGCGACGCTCCCGCTCGGGTACGGTGAGCGCCCGCCGAAAGTCCGTGCGGCTGGAGCAGCACAGGTACGGGCAGGAGTCGACGAGGTGAGCGACAAGGCAGCGCCGGTGGTCGTGCTCATGACGAGCAACGGCGCCGGAATGGGTCACCTCGCCCGCCAGGGCGCGGTCGCTGCGGCTGCCACTGCTGAGCCGGCCCAATTCGCGCCGGTGCTGTTCTCGATGTCCACGGCGCTGCCGACGGTGGCCGCGGCCAGCGGGCTCCCCGGGGAGTACTGCCCCGGTCCGACCTCGGGGTGGATGCCCGTCGAGCGTTGGCACGAGTACCTCCAGCGACGGCTGGTCGCGCTGGTCACCGAGGTGGGGGCGACCGCCCTGGTCTTCGACGGCACGTCTCCGTACCCGGGACTGCTCGCCGCCCGGCGGGAGCTGCCGGACCTGCAGCTGGTGTGGTCACGGCGGGGGATGTGGCGGTCGGACGCGAGCCGGGCACCGCTGCGCGCGGCCCGCTACTTCGACCTCGTCGTCGAGCCTGGTGACCTCGCCGAGCCGGCCGACCGCGGCCCCACGGCGGCGCTGCTCGGAGCGACCCGGGTCGGGCCGGTCACCCTCCTCGAGACGGAGCCGTTGCTGGACCGCGCTGCGGCGAGCAGCGCTCTGGGCCTGCACCCCGACCGGCCGACGCTGCTGGTGACGCTGGGTGCCGGCAACATCAACGACCCGGCAGCGGCAATGACGGTGGCGGTACGCACAGCGCTGGCCGACCCCGACTGGCAGGTCGCCCTCACCCGCGCTCCCATCGCCTGGCGCGAGGCACCGGCCGAGCTGGCCGCCCGGGTGACGGTCCTGTCCGGGGTGTACCCGCTGGTGCGCTACCTCGCCGCGTTCGACGCGGCCGTGAGCGCGGCCGGCTACAACGGCGTGCACGAGCTCGTGCTCGGCGGCCTGCCGACCCTGCTGGTCGCCAACCCGGCGACCTCGGCCGACGACCAGGAAGCTCGGGCGGCCTATCTCGCCGGTCGCGGCTGGGCGCTGTCCGCCGGCGAGGCAGACGTGGCCGGTGTGCGCAGCGGGGTGGCCGAGCTCCTGACCGGCCCCGGCCGGGACCGGCTCCGAGCGGCGACGGCGGACCTGCCGCCCCCGGACGGCGCAGCGGCCGTCGCTGCTGCGGTCGGTGCGCTGGCCGCCCACCCGGTACGGCGCGCGCTGGCGCGTGACCCGTACCAGCCGTTGCGGACGGCTTCGGTGCTGCTGCGTCGCAGTGTTGGCGAGGCTGGCTGGGAGCGGGCCCGGCGGCTGCGCGGCGCACCGCCCCGCCGCCTCGGCGCGGGGCCGCTCCCGGTCCGCGAGACCAGCGAGGCCGTGCCGGAGGGGGTCCGGCGGCTGGTCGTCACGTCCGACCTCGGCGTGCTGGCTGACCTGTCGCTGGCTGGTCCCTCGGGGGCCGGGGTCGTGGTGGAGCACGTGCTGGCTGGCAGCTCGGCGGGATACCTGATCCAGCGGCGGGCGATCGCCGCCGGCGCGTACGAGTTCGGGTAGGACCTGACCGGGTGAGAAACTGCACCGCCGGTGGTGGCGCAGGGGAGCGAGCGAGGGGACATCCTTGACGGAGCAGCTGGTCGTGATCGGGCTCGGCTACGTCGGCCTGCCGCTGGCCCAGGAGGCGTGCCGGGCTGGCCTGTCCGTTGTCGGCCTCGACGTCTCCGCCAGGGTGGTCGCCTCGCTGAGCGCCGGCCGCTCCCACGTTGACGACCTAAGCGATGCCGAGGTGGGCGAGATGCTCGCGGCGGGCTTCACCGCAACCACGGACGAGTCGGTCCTGGCGACGGCGTCCACAGTGGTCATCTGCGTGCCCACCCCGCTCACCGCCGAGGGCGGCCCGGACCTGTCGGCGGTCGAGGCCTCGGTGGCCGCGATCGCCCGGCACCTGCACCCCGGGATGCTGGTGGTCCTGGAGTCCACGACGTACCCGGGGACGACGGACCAGGTCGTCCGCCCGGTGCTCGAGGCCGGCGGGCTGGTCGCCGGCACCGACTTTCACCTCGCGTTCAGCCCCGAGCGGATCGACCCGGGCAACGCCAGCTACGGCTTGCGCAACACCCCCAAGGTCGTGGGCGGACAGACCCCGGCCTGCACTGAGGCGGCGGCAGCCTTCTACGGCCAGTTCGTCGAGCGGGTCGTACGGGCGGCGGGTACCCGCGAGGCCGAGATGGCCAAGCTGCTCGAGAACACCTACCGGCACGTCAACATCGCGCTGGTCAACGAGATGGCGGTGTTCTGCCAGGAGCTGGGCATCAACCTCTGGGACGTGATCGCCTGCGCGGCCACGAAACCCTTCGGGTTTCAGGCGTTCTATCCCGGCCCTGGCGTCGGCGGCCACTGCATCCCGATCGACCCCAACTACCTGTCCTTCAAGGTGCGCGAGGAGCGGGGCCGGCCG
>JANYIP010000321.1 GCA_025361995.1 Streptomycetales bacterium
CGGAGCCGTCGGATCCGTCGGATCCTCCCTCCGACCCATCCGGCTTGCTCCGAGCGCGCGCTCCCCGGACGTCTCGAGCAGCGAGCTGTTGCAGCCGCCGGTTGTACGTGGCCAGCTCGTCCTGCGCGCCGGGATCGCCAGCCGCGGCCCGGTCCGCCCGCCGGTCGAAGCGCGCAGCGTCCCGCTCGTCCGACCGCATCCACTGCACCCCGATGGCGACGACGACCATCAGCATCGGCAGCTCACCCAGTGCCCACCCGATCCCCGCGCCGAGGTGCTGGTCACCCAAAAGGTCGGTCAGGTACGGCCGGTGCAGCGAGCGGAAGTAGTCCCCGGCGAGCAACGTCGTCGTCGAGAGGATCGCGATGTTGAAGAAGGCGTGCACGGGCATCACCACGAGGTGGACCACCAGCCGCCCGAGGAACGGCAGCCGCCGCGGACCGGGGTCGATGCCGATCAGCGACCAGAAGAAGAGGTACCCGGTCAGCAGGAAGTGCGTCTGCATCGCGACGTGTCCCCAGTGGCTGCCCATCAGGGTGCCGAACAGCGACGTGAAGTACAGGCCGTAGAAGCCGGCCACGAAGATCGGCGCAGCGACCAGCGGGTTCGACAGCAGGCCGACGAGCCGGGAGTGCAGGACCGCTACCAGCCACTCGCGTGGTCCCGGGTCGCCGCGCCGCGCCGGCAGCGTACGCAGTGCGAGCGTGGCCGGTGCGCCAAGGACGAAGAGCACCGGGACGAGCATGGCCAGCACCATGTGCTGCACCATGTGGGCGCTGAAGAGGACCCGCGAGTACGTCCCCAGCCCGCCGCTGGTCGCCCAGGTGAGCCCCGCGATGCCGATGAACCAGGCGATCGAACGACCCACCGGCCAGCGGTCGCCGCGCTGGTGGAGGCGTCGTACGCCGACCGCATAGAGGGCCGCCATCAGGAGGGCCAGGCCGAGGAACAGGGCGTCCGGACGTACCTCGGTGACCAGGAGCCGCAACGGCGTCGGCACGGGCGGGAGGTCGAAGCCGAGGACGGCGCGGGCCGGGCTCGCGCCGGTCAGGTCGATCGGGTCGACGACCGGCGTCGGGGTCCGCGAGAGCGCTACCGCGACCCCGACGGCCACGAACATGACGGCGAGCTCGGCGGTCGCCAGCCGGACGAACGACGCCGTGTGCCGAGGGCCGGTCAGCTGCGGGATGGTCCGTCTGCGGTGCCACGAACCGGCGTACCCGAGGGCGCCGAGAAGCAGGATCTTGGCGAGCACGAGGCGGCCGTACCCGCTGGTCACGAGGTCCAGCGGGGAGAGCAGCCGGATCCAGGCGTTCGCGATGCCGGAGAGCGCGAGAGCGACGAAGCACCACAGCGCGAGGACGCTGAACCGAGGGACAGCCGCGCGCAGCAGCCGTCGGTCCAGGAACGCGATGGCCACCAGGCCGGCAAGCCCTCCGACCCACAGGGATGCGGCCACCAGGTGGATCATCAGGCTGGAGACGGCGATCTCGTGCGCGCTGGACGCACCCGAGTGCCCGGTCAGCGCCGGGACGAGGACCCCGGCCAGCGCCACGAGCATGGCCACCGCGGCTGCGGACGAGGTCAGGAGCAGTCGGCAGCTGATCGCGACGAGCAGGGCCAGCACCGCTTGCGCGAGCAGCGCCTGGCCTTGGGCGATCTGGGTCACGAAGCTGCGGAGCACCGACGCGTCGAGCGCGCAGGAGACCGGCTCGCCGATCTCGTCGGACAGCGTCAGGATGATCTGGGCGCAGCCGACGACCACCCAGCCAGCCGCCACGTACGCCGCCCAGGTGGTCAGCCGGACCGAGATCCCGGCCAGCTTCCCGTCCTTCGATGGCAGCAGGAGCGCTGCCGTCAGCAGCAGGCCGACGGTGAAGATCCCGGCTGCATCGGTCAGCAGGCGGGCGAGGGGTAGCGCCCATCCGGTGCCGGTTCCGGCCGACGGCAGGCCGGCGATCGCGGGTTGCGGCGAACCCCCGCCGACGAGCAGCGCGGTCACCAGGGCGACCAAGCCGACGGCCACCACCCCGCTGACCAGGCGTACGCCGGACAGCCCCCCGGGGAGGTCCGGCTGGGTCAGCCCACGGACGCGCGTGCGCGCCTTGGTGTCTGTCATCGACCGGCCTGCTGCACGGGTAGCTCTCGGCGCCGTCTCCGGAGGTGGACGGCCGCGGCCCCGAGCCCCACGAGGAGGACTCCGAGCAGCGACGCGGCGGCGATCAGCCCGCCGTGCCCGCCCCCTGCCCGCGCCGGACCGGCGGCTGCGACTCGCTGTACGGGCACAGCCGCGGCCGCGGCGCCGGTGGACAGGTCGAAGCCGAGCGTACGAGTGACCGGGTGACCGTCCGCGGACACCACCCGGTACGAGACCGTGTAGTGCCCGCGCACGGTGAGGGGGTGCAGCTTCTCGGTGGCGTTCGCGTCCAGGATCGTCGGCGGGCCGTCCTCGACCCGTACCCGGTCGGGGCCGGTGACGATGACGGCGTCGCCGATGTCCTGGATGTTCTCGTTGAACGTGAGGACCACCTCGGTCGGGGCGACTGCGACCGTGGAGCCGTCAGCGGGGGACATGGCGGTCAGCTGACTGTGCGCCCATGCAGGTGCAGCCGGAGCCAGGGCGACGACGAGCAGGGTGGTCCCCACCAGCCATGCCCGGAGCGTCCCCCGCCTGCCGCCGTGCCGGTTGCTTGCGTTGCACCCCCTGATTGTCATGCCTGCGGCACCGGCCCGCTGGCTGATGGACGGCGCCGCCCCAGTGCGAACGCCCCGACGCCGAGACCGAACGCGCCCACGGCCAGACCTCCGGCGCCGAGAGCTCGCGCGGTGGCGTCGCTCGACGCGGACCCGGCCGCCGGCGCCGGGGCGGCAGTGAGGGTGAGCTCTGGCGACGGGTTGTCCGGTTCGACCCCGCTGGCCGGCGTCGGCTCGTCCCAGGTCACGACGGTGCCGTCGTCGTAGTACTGGATCGCCGTGAACCTCATCGTGGGAGCGTCTGGCAGCGGCCCTAGCAGGATCTGGAACAGCTGGAATTGGTCCGGGGCTACAGCGACCCCCGGGCCGGCCGTCCAGGTGACCGAGTCGGTCACCTTGTCGAGGGTGAAGTCACCGACCTTGGTGGC
>JANYIP010000360.1 GCA_025361995.1 Streptomycetales bacterium
CGGCGTTCCTGCGGTCGCGCAACGCCGGTGAGGCCGTCGTCGCGCCACTGACCGTCGAGGGGGAAACTGTTGGCGTGCTTGCGGTCTACGACCGTCTCGGTGAGGTGCGCGGCTTCGCCGACAGCGACGTACGACTCCTGCAGACCGTCGCCAACCACGCATCCGTGGCTCTGCACAACGAGATGCTCATCGGACGCCTCCGGCATGACGCCCTGCACGACGCGCTGACCGGGCTGCCCAACCGCTCGCACCTGACCGCGCTCGCGACGAGCGCCGTCGCCCGGGCCGCCTCAGGCAAGTCCCGCGTCGCCATGATGATCATCGACCTCAACGGCTTCAAGGTGGTCAACGACACCCTCGGCCACCACGTCGGCGACCTCCTCATCTGCGAGGTCGCCACTCGCTTCAGCGCCGCCGCCGGCGCGGGCGTCACCGTGGCCCGGCTGGGCGGAGACGAGTTCGCCGTCCTCGTCGAGCCCGCCGACGGCGACGCCATGGCGATCGCGGACATCATGATCGAGGCGCTCACCGCGCCCGTGCTCATCGGAGAGGACCGGCTGCACCTCTCCGGCGCCGTCGGGATAGCGATCGCGCCCGACCACGCCACCGCCGTCGGCGACCTGCTCAAGCGCGCCGACATCGCCATGTACGCCGCCAAGAACGGGCCCGAGTCCGCCGTCGTCTACCGCCCCGACATCGACGTCAACGACCCGTCGCTGCTGTCCTTGATGGGCGAGCTGCGCGAGGCACTGACCAACGGCGAGATCGACATCGAGGTCGAGCCCGTCATGGACCTGCTCGGCGGACGGATCATCGCTGCGGAGGCCCTCGTCCGCTGGCACCACCCCACCCGCGGCACCCTGCGCCCCGACGCCTTCCTGCCGCTCGCCGAGCGCAACGGCCTCATCGTCCCGCTCACCGACCTGGTGCTGAACCGCGCCGTCGCCGCCTGCGCGGCCTGGCGGGCCGGTGGCCTGAACGCCGGCATCTCCGTCAACCTGTCGGCGCGCTCGCTGCTCGACCGTACGTTGCCCGGGACCGTCGCCGACGTCCTGCGCAAGCACCGGCTGCCCGCGCACCTGCTGACCCTGGAGATCACCGAGAGCATCGTCATCAGCGACGCCGACCGGGCCATCGGCCTGCTCGCTGAGCTTCGGGCGCTCGGGGTACGGCTGGCCCTGGACGACTTCGGCACCGGCTACTCCTCGCTGACGTACCTCTCCGCCCTGCCGATCCAGCAGCTCAAGATCGACCGTTCCTTCGTGACCCGCATCATGGAGTCAGCCCGTGATGCCGCCATCGTCACCTCGCTAATCGACCTCGCGCACCACCTCGGGCTGCAGGTCATCGCCGAGGGCATCGAGGACGCCGACGTCGCCGACCGCCTGCGCCGGCTGGGCTGCGAGTACGGCCAGGGCTACTTCTTCTCGATGTCGATGGCCCCTGAGCTGCTCCCCGAGTGGGCCGCGCACGCGCTGCCGCTGGAGCGCCTCGGCACCCTCCGCGGCCAGGTCAACGCCCTCATCCGCTAGCGCCCACACCTTCGTTAGACGTCCTCGATGACCGTACGGTGGAAGTTCTTGAAGGACCGCGAGGGCGTCGGACCGCGCTGGCCCTGGTAGCGCGACCCGTACACCGACGACCCGTACGGGAACTCCGCCGGCGACGACAGCCGGAACAGGCACAGCTGTCCGATCTTCATCCCCGGCCACAGCTTGATCGGCAGCGTCGCCACGTTCGACAGCTCCAGCGTCACGTGCCCCGAGAAGCCCGGGTCGATGAACCCAGCCGTCGAGTGCGTCAGCAGCCCGAGCCGCCCCAGCGACGACTTGCCCTCCAACCGCCCGGCCACGTCGTCCGGCAGCGTGCACGTCTCGTACGTCGATCCCAGCACGAACTCGCCGGGGTGCAGGATGAACGGCTCGTCCCCCAGCGGCACCACCTCGCGGGTCAGCTCCGGCTGCTCCTCCGCGGGGTCGATGTGCGGGTAGCGGTGGTTCTCGAACACCCGGAAGTACTTGTCCAGGCGTACGTCGACGCTCGAGGGCTGGATCATCCCCGGGTCGAACGGTTCGAGGCCGACCCGGCCCGACTTGATCTCGGCCCGGATGTCGCGGTCTGAAAGAAGCACGGCGCGAGGCTACCCGTCCGCTGGGCGCTCGGCCGCATCGGCCGCATCTGCCGGCGGCGCCGACGACGACGCGATCGACGTGTCCACGCTGATCTCCTGCCGCAGCTGCTCCACCCGGCCCAGCAGGCTCACGCTGTCCAGCACCGCGTACGCGTCCGCCTCCTGCGCCGTCACGCTCTGGACCGCCTGCGCGATCTCCGCCCGCAGCGCCAGCGACCCCGCCAGGATGTCCCGGCCCGCGCGCCGGTCGCGGAACAGCTGCGCGGTAGCCCTGACCAGCTCGGCCAGCTGCGTACGTTGCAGCCGCGGCTCGATCGAGGGGCGGTCGTACAGCTGGTCCACCGTCAGCGACAGCACCCGGATCTGCAGCGTGATCCTGATCAGCTCGCGCTCCCTGCGCCGCAGCAGGTCGAGCTCGTCGCGGTCCCGGCGCCCGCGGGGGTTGAAGTGGATCCCCTCCTCGGCCGCCCCGGTCGCCGCCCCGCCGGCCGCGCCCGTCACCGCCAGCGCTCGAGACGACTCGATGAAGTCGTGCCGGCGGTGGTCGCCCATTGGCCGGACCGACTCCAGCTCGTCCGCGATCGCGTCGAGCTGGTCCTCCAGCGCGTCGCCCCACGCCGACAGGGCCTGCCGAGCCGGCCCGAAGAGCGGCCGCTCAGGTAGCCCGACGCCGACCACGATCCCGACGGCGCCCCCTATCAGCGTGTCCACCACCCGCCAGTGCCCGTACCCCGGGGAGGCCGGGCCGAGCGCCACCGTCAGGAGCACCGCGATCGGGATCTGAGCCTGTCCCGCGAAGCCGAGCGGGAGCCTGCGCGCGCCGAAGAGCGCGACCAGCAGGGCGATGAGCAGCGACCACCAGCTCGTCCCCACGCGCTGCACCCACAGGGATGCGATCGCCACCCCGAGTACGTTGCCCAGCACCCGCTGCAGCCCCTGGCCTAGCGTGCTCACGATGCTGGACTGGACCGTGAAGATGGCGACGACCGCGCCGAGCGAGGCAAACTTCTGCGGGCCGAGGTGGTCGGCGACGGCGAACGCCAGCGAGGCGGCGACCGCGGCCTTGACCACCGTGAAGCTGGTACCGAAGGTCCCGCTCTTGGTCGTCAGCAGCTGGGCCAGGGGGACCGGGACGCCGACTGAGCCCTTCGCGAACCCGCCTGCCATGCGGTTAGAGTAGGGGCCGCGTCCGGCCCTCGGGGCGGGCCGCGCGGGTGTAGTTCAATGGCAGAACATCAGCTTCCCAAGCTGACAGTGCGAGTTCGATTCTCGTCACCCGCTCCCCCTGAAAAGTCTTATCCCACAAGGATTTTGCGCCCTTCCTGGTCACTCCGTTGGTCGGCCCTTGAAGCCGATTCTGCCCTCTTTGACCTTCACTTAGCCCACGTTTAGCCCACGCTGATCTTGGTAGCAGGACCAACGGGTGACGCTGCGGTCATCGACATCACGCCAACGTCGGGTCCGCTGGCGATGACACAGAGCCCCATCGTCTCCGCCACGGGCAGCTCACCGCAGAGTGTCGGGCCGCGGAGGCCCGTCTCACCCGGGCACCCCCAGTGCAAGACGAGTGCTGAACCGGTGGGTGAGCTTCAGGGGCCGCTCGTTGCTCCTCGGGGTTGTCAGACACGTGGATCCCGGGTCAGCGAGCGGCGCACTGGACACACCTAGGTTCTGTCCGACACAATAGCGCGGTGGAGTACGTGGGGTTCTCTTGGACCTCCGGTACCCGAGAGCATCGAGTAACTCGGTCTCAGGTGAGGTAGGCGGTCGCCCACGCAGGGTTATTCTTCGTCCGGGCCGGCAACGCCGCCGCTGCGACCCGACGAAGCACTGCTGTTCGTGGGCGCCGACGAGCGGGACATCCGCCTCGAGGTGGTCGGCGTCGAGATGTCCGACGGAAGGCTCCGAGTGATCCACGCGATGGCGATGCGCGCAAGCTACGAGAACTTGTACGAGGAGGCGAAGAGATGGCTGCAGTGAAGTGGACACCTGGCGCCACGGAGACGAAATCGGGGACGACTCTCAGCGGCGACGCGGATCGTGCTCTCCTGGAGGAGGCCGAGACAGGCTTCGATGCGGAGACGTTGGTTCGACGCCACGCCGGACGGCCCTCGCTGTCCGGGCGAACTGGGCACTCCAACCGGGTGGACCTTCGCGTCGACGACCAGACCTACCAGGCGATCCGTCGAATCGCCGGCCAAGGTCACCGCAACGTGAGCGATGTCGTCCGCGATGCGATCCGCCGCTACATCGAAGCAAGCTGACCTGCCCTATCGCTTCGGATCCGACTTGCTGCGATAGCCCACCTTTCGGTCGGCACGGAACCCGCACCACACGGCACATCGGTGCGATGCGTGTCAGGAACCTGCTGGGCGTTCCACTACGGTCAGGAACTCCTCAACTAGCGCGTTGAACACGTCGGGGTCCTCCAGGTTGAGAGTGTGCCCCGCGGCGGGCAGGAGCGAGAGTGTGGCCGAGGGGAGGGTCTGCTGGAGCATGGCTGATGGCTCGATGCTCTCGGGGTCTTGGTTCCCGACCAGCAGCAGCGTCGGAACCGTGAGGTGACGCAGTTCGGCGGTCAGGTCGTACAGGGAGGGGCGGGCCTTCTGCACACCCCGCATAGTCATCGCCATGCCGACGCCGGAGTTTCCAGCTAGGACCGAGACGAACTCCGCCCAGCCCAGTGGATTCTTGATCCGCAGCGGGATGCGGGCAGGTCCCACGGCGTACTGCTGCGCGAAATCGGGCAGCCCATCGGCAAGGATGGTTGAGGCCATGTCCTCGCACTCCTCGCGAAACGCGGCCTGCCGGTCCGGGTGAGCGCCATACCCGACGCTGGCCACAACCAGCGCCGTGACGCGGTGCGGGTGCCGAAGTCCTAGGTGCAGTGCACAGAATCCCCCCATCGACAGGCCCACGACGTGGGCTTGCTCGACGGACAGTGCGTCGAGCACGTCGATGGCGTCCGAAACGGCCCGGTCCTGGGAGTAGTTGGCTAGATCCGTCGGCACGTCCGAGGGCGGATACCCACGGGCGCTGAAGGTGATGCAGCGGAAACCGCGACTGAAATGGTTTACCTGACGCATCCAGCTGTGCTGGTTCCCGGCGAACTCGTGAATGAACAAGATGGGGTGGCCCCGGCCAGACTCTTCGACGGACAAAGACACGCCGTCACCGCTCACCACACGAGCCATCTACGGCCCCTCCTTCGCCGTAAACCTGGGCGCACCCCGCGCCCAGGCAAACGATCCGAAGACACCATCATTCACCTAACGTCCCTCACCGCGCTGCCCCGACCATCGGCACCGAACGGCAGGCGCGGCTACCTCTCGACCTCTCCCATGAGGATGTCGTCAGGTCGGAGACTGACCGAGGGCGGCCCTGTGATCGACATCGATCCGTCCTGAATGGCCAGGACGCTGAACGTCCCGACATCCTCGGACCCGTCGTCCTGGTGGTGCACTCCGTCGAACTCGTCGCCCAGCTCAGGTGGTCCTAGACCTGGCTCACCCAGCACCAGCCAGCCTTCGTGTGTCCTCCGAGCCTCGCTTACGAAATAGGTCAGCCGCCAGGTCACGGAGGCATCATGCCTGACTTGCACGGCGCGAACGGCTGGACAAGAGGAGCACCGAACGGCACATCGGCGCGTGCGATGCGTTAGATGCCGTAGCAGCGGAGGTCGTCCGCGATGCTAATCGAGTCGCTGGAGACCTGGACGCTGGCTGGTTCCGACCACCGCTGTCCGAAGCAGTTCACGCTCAGGCGGTAGATGCCAGGCGGGAGGCTGATTCGGAAGTCCCCTGAGAGGTCGGTCGTCGTGGTCTGGACTACCGCCCCCCTGGGTGATGTCACGCGAACCCCAGCGGCTTGAAGGGGCGCCACATGGGCGACCGGGCCGGGACCGAACAGGAAACGCGCCGTCCCCTGGACCGCTCCGTTCGGGATAGGAACCGAAGCTGGGCGCAATAGTAGTGAACCGACAACGCCAATGACGAGGACCGCGACACCAATCCCAGCGACCAGCGGCCAACGCGGCTTTCGGCGCTGATGCGGCCGAGCGTCACTCCCGGCTGAGTCGCTCGCAGGCGGCCGGGCTT
>JANYIP010000375.1 GCA_025361995.1 Streptomycetales bacterium
AGCATCGTCGCGGTCGCGAGCCGGTCGGTCAGCCAGCCGAGCAGCCGGGCGGCGAGGACCGCTAGCGCCGGGGTCATGACCAGCAGGTACGGGAACCCCTTGACCGGCCACAGCTCGAAGAAGACGAACGGCCCGACCAGCCAGGCCAGCAGCAGGACCTCGACCCACGACGACTGGTGGCGCAGCAGGATCAGCCCGGCCGCCGCGGTCAGCAGCAGCAGCACGCCCATGGCGAGCGGGACTGTCGTGAGATAGAAGCCGAAGCCGTGGTTGGGCTGGCGCCCCAGCTGCCAGAGCAGGTACGACTGGCCGCTGCGCGAGGCGCCCGAGATCGTCGTGATGACAGGGTAGGCGAGGGCGAGCCCGAAGACGGTGACGCCAGCACCGATGACATAGCGGGCGGGCCGCCAGAAGCGCGGGACCAGCGCCAGGAACACGAAGACCGAGGCGAGCAGCGTGATCGCCGTCTCCTTCGTGAGCGACGCGAGGCCGAGGAAGGCACCAGCGGCGACCAGCCACTGCCCACGCCGGGTCTTGCCGAGACAGGCCAGGCACAGCAGAGCGCCGGTCGCGAAGAACGTCATCGGGCCGTCGAGCAGCACCTGCCGGCTGATGATCACGTGGTACGGCATCACGGCGAGCAGCAGGGCGGCGATGGCGCCGACCCGGCGGCCGTAGAGCACCCGTCCGAGCAGGAACACCAAGGCGATCGTGGCGACCCCGAAGGCGGCCGACAGGAACCGTCCCGGCTGGTCGGGGACCCCGCTGCGGTAGAACGGCGACGCGAGCAGCTGGAACAGCAGCGGGTGCGCCCGGACCACCGGGAAGAGCCCGGTGAAGTGCGGGTTGCCCACCATCGACGCGGCCTGCCCGGAATAGACCGCCTCGTCGCTGTTGAGCCCCACCGTGTCGAGCAGGAGCATCCGCAGCGCGACGCCGGCGAGCAGCGCGGTCGCGAGGATCCCGCGGTCGACCCGCGCGTCCCACCGTCCCCGTACCAGCTCCGGGGAGTCGGTCTCGGCGTCGTCCACGGGGTCCAGCTCCGGCGTGAGCTCGGACAGCGTGAGGACGAGCTCGGAACCCTCGTCCTGCGTGCCCGAGCCCATGACAGTCGCCGCTCCCTCGTCCTTCTCGATCAATCCTGTCGGCCGGCCGCACGGACCTCGGGCGGCGACGACGTGACATCCACGTCCTGCGCCGCGTCGCCGTCACGAGCGGTCAATGCGGGGATGAGGTCCGCCCAGGTGAAGTCGGGGGTGGCGATCCGGCGCGCCCGGATCCCGGTCAGCGCCGAGGCGAGGATCTGCCGCTCGCGGGCCCGCAGCTCCTCGTACCCGAGCCCGGCCACGACCAGAGCCGGGGCGAAGTACTCGAACGGGGGGAACCCGTACGCGTCGTCGGTGTTGGCGATCAGCTCGTCCACCAGGCCCTCTGGGTCGAGCTCGGTCAGCGCGCTGGCCTTGCGCTCGATGATGAACAGCTCCTCGACCTTCACCGACTCGCTGCGGTCGCACGGCACCAGCCGGTCGACGTCGAACTTGGGCGGCGGCACGATGAACTGGGTCAACGCGTTCATGGTCATGATCGGGACGTTCATCTCGCCGAGGCGAGCCCCGATGCCGCGGCCACCCTTGGAGTGCAGGCGGCTCTGGATGCGCAGCCTGCGCCACTCCTTGCGGGTCAGGTCGCCGGCCTGGACCGCACGCAGCGTGTGTTGGCTGATGGTGAGCGGCTTGGGGTAGGCCAGTGCTGTCCCGTCCGGGGACAGGATCGTCATGTCGTCCGAGAGGAACCGGCTGTTGTTCTCGCGCAGCAGCCGCAGGATCGTGCCCGTCTTCCCGGTGTCGGTGAGGGCCGACAGCATGACCCCGCGGCCGTTGAGCTCGAGGCAGGCCGAGTGCAGGAGCATGTGGCCCCTGGAGACGATCACGAACCGCAGCAGCGCCTCCACCACGTTGGTGTAGAGGACGTGCGGGGAGCGTACGAGCATCGGACCGACGACAACCTGGATGCGGTCCGAGAGGTCGACGTGGAAGTCCGAGCCGCGCCGGCCGAAGTGCTCCTGGTAGGACACCGCGGGCGGCGAGGAGTACTGCGTGACCCGGGTACGTCGCCGGAAGCTGCCGTCGCCGACCTGGCCGGCCCGGATCTCGATGTCGAGCGGGCCGTGCAGGTGCGCAGTACGGAAGGTCTCGAGCTCCTTGAGCGGCACCGTGGAGCCGAGCGTCACGATGCCGTGGACGTCGTAGCGGAAGGGCAGCAGCCGCTCGGCACCAGACGGGCGCGCACCCCGACCGCTGAGGTCGCGGATGTCGACGACGAGCTCGACCGGGCGCTTGCGCTCGGCCTTGTCAGGCGCCTCGATGGCGCTGGCCTTGCCGGTCTTGCCAGCCTTGCCGGTCTTGCCAGTCTTGCTGGTCTTTCGTGAGTCTGCGGGACGGACAGGGACGAGGGTCATCGATCCTCCGGGGCGGAAGAGGTAGAGGTCAGAGAGCACGAACCGGAGAGCGAATGCCGCGATCAGGGTGCCGATGTTGGCGACTAGGTAGTGGATGCCGAGGGCGTGGACGAGCCAGGACAGCAGAGGCAGCCTGGCGAGGAGGACGACGTTGTTGACCACGGCGAAGTAGCGCGCGCTGCGTTTGTCGAGCGGTGGACCTTCGGCCTTTCGCTTGCGGCCGTAGGTGCCGTTTCGATCTTGGACCGTGATCGCCATGGTCCGGAATCTTAGGTAAATCTTAGGTAGTCGGCGGGCTGGGCCTTCCGCCGGCCGGACACATGCCCTCTGACCAGGCACTATGAGTCGGGCTGCCGGG
>JANYIP010000004.1 GCA_025361995.1 Streptomycetales bacterium
CAGTGGGTGGCCAAGGGCGGCGCCGGTGCAGGCACCATTCCGCATGCGCACGACCCGTCCAAGCGCCTCGCCCCGACCATGCTCACCACCGACATCTCGCTGCGCGTGGACCCGGCCTACGAGAAGATCTCCCGCCGCTTCCACCAGCACCCGCAGGAGTTCGCGGACGCCTTTGCCAGGGCGTGGTTCAAGCTGACGCACCGCGACATGGGGCCGGTCGCCCGGTACCTCGGACCGCTGGTCCCGACCGAGACGCTCATCTGGCAGGACCCCCTGCCGAAGATCTCGTACGAGCTGGTCGGGGCTGAAGACGTCGCCAGCCTGAAGGCCCAGATCCTGGCCTCAGGACTGTCGGTCTCCCAGCTGGTCGGGGCGGCCTGGGGAGCGGCTTCGACCTTCCGCGGCGGTGACAAGCGGGGCGGCGCGAACGGCGCGCGCATCCGCCTCGAGCCGCAGGTGGGCTGGGAGGTCAACAACCCAGCCGAGCTGGCGACGGTGCTCCGTACGCTGGAGGGCATCCAGGCGAGCTTCAATACCGCCGCGGCCACCGGGAAGCAGGTCTCGCTCGCGGACCTCATCGTGCTGGGTGGTTGCGCCGCGATCGAGCTCGCCGCCAAGAATGCTGGCCACGACGTCGTGGTCCCGTTCACCCCGGGGCGTGTGGACGCATCCCAGGACCAGACGGACGTGGAGTCGTTCGCCGCGCTCGAGCCGACGGTGGACGGGTTCCGCAACTACCTCGGCAAGGGACACCGGCTGCCGGCGGAGTACCTGCTGCTCGACCGCGCGAACCTCCTGACCCTGAGCGCCCCCGAGATGACGGTCCTGGTGGGAGGCCTGCGTGTCCTGAACGCGAACGTCGCCACGTCCAAGCTCGGCGTCTTGACCATGACCCCCGAGTCGTTGACCAACGACTTCTTCGTGAACCTTCTCGACGTCGGTACGACGTGGCACTCGACGAACGAGGACTCGGAGACCTTCGAGGGCCGCGACGCCGCCACCGGCGCGATCGCGTGGACCGGCAGCAGGGTCGACCTCGTCTTCGGTTCGAACTCCGAACTGCGCGCCCTCGCCGAGGTCTACGCCAGCGACGACGCTCAGCAGAAGTTCGTCCACGATTTCGTCGACGCATGGGACAAGGTCATGAACCTCGACCGGTTCGACCTCGCCTGATCACGCCGCAATCGACAGGGCGGCAGGGCCGTGCCTCGCCATAGGAAGGATGCTGGCTGATGGCGTCTGAGGTAGCAATCGTCGCGGAGACTCTGGGGACGTTCGAGCAGCTCGTCGCTGAGGTGGGACCGGACGAGTGGGCGGCGCAGACACCGTGTCCCGAGTAGGACGCTCGTGCCCTGCTCAACCACGTGGTTTTCGGCAACCTGCTCTTCGCGCAGATTCTGACTGGCGGTGAGCAGCCCCGCCGCCCATCGCCGGGCGAGGCACCGCCCGAGATGCTCGGCTCCGACCATCGGGACGCGTGCCGCCGGTCCGCTGACGCGGTCGTTGCTGCGTTCGGTGCGCCGGGCGTCCTGCAGCAGACGTTCACGGTTCCGTTCGGGGCGGTTCCCGGCCAAGTGGCGCTGCACCTTCGCATGACGGAGGTTCTCGTACACGGCTGGGACCTCGGGTGCGCCACCGGACGACTGGTGTAGTTCCCGGACGCCGTCGTCGCACAAGAACTCGCGTTCACCCGTCCGCTGCTGGCCCAGATACCACCGGACCGCAGCCCGTTCGCCCCATCGCAGCCGGCGCCCCTCGACGCGCCACTGCTCGACCAGCTCGCCGCGTGCCTCGGACGGTCGCTGGACGGCCCGCTCCCGCGCTAACCAGCTATCGCAGCGGGGCCCGGCGGTGTGGAACCGCTACGGGCCGGGCCGCGTCCCACCGGCACGGGAGGGCAAGCGATGCGAACGTCGACTTTGAGCCGCACGGCGGTCGTGGTATGCCTCGGCGCCGTGCTCGCGTCCTGCGGCGCCACGCCTACGCCGGCACCGATAGCCGTGACACCCGCAACCGTGACACCCGCAACCGTGACACCCGGCGCCGTGACACCCGCCGTCGTCACGGCGACCTCCCCGGGAGTCGTCGCGCCGGTGCCCGCCACCGGACGGCTGCAGCGGACGTACGACGCCGGCTACGACCCGAAGGGATACAGCCTCGGCAACTACCGGATGGATCCTGCACCGCGATCTCTTCGGTCGAGAATGACCCCGGAACAGGTGCTGGCCGCCGTGTACCGAAGCACCGACGCGTCGTTCGCCCGCGGTACGGGTGCGCGGGTGATCACACGATTCGGTCTCTTCAGCGGGTTCGACGCGACCGAGAAGAACGGCACCTTCGGTCCTACCAGAGCGATCGTCCGACGACCCGCTTGGCTCGTCGTAGTCAGCGGAGTCCCGATGCTGGGCAGCGGTGGGGGAGTTCCTCCGCCCGGGGTGACACGCCCACCGCAGACTCCCACGCCGGGCTGGATCCTGATCGTCGTCTATGACGACACCGGTCAGCCGCAGAGCGTCGTGACGGAGCAAGGGGCAGACCCGCACGTCGCCTAGCTCGATTCTCTTCAGAAGCGAGCGAGTGCAGCGGTCGCGAGGGTCACCATGTTCGCCTTGACGGCATCCGGGCTGGAGGTGAGGTTGGCCAGGGACGGGAGCGTGAAGCTGAACCCACGACTGCCTTTCTGGACGAAGACCATCCCAGCGGTGCCCTGCCAGAATGCGTCGTCACCCAAACCGTCGATGTGCTCTCCCCCGGTCGTCTCGAGCTGCTTGGGCGTCGCCATCGAGGCCTGGTCCGCATAGATCTGTACGTAGATGAAGAGGCTGGGGTCCGCGACCTCGCCGAACGTGCAGATGCTGCCGGCGCCGCCGGTCAGCTTCATCGGCTTGCCCACGGCAGTGGTGACCTCGTCGGCAGTGACCAGTGCGCACGCGGCGCCGCTGGCGTTGGCGGCGTCAGCGTTGCTCGGCGCAGCGGATGCAGCGGATGCAGCGGGGGCGGCGGCCTTCGAGACCGGTGACCCGGCGACAGGTGCGGCCGGCGACGGGGCGCTGCCCCCGCCACAGGCGCTGAGGCTCAGAGCGAGTGCGATGGCTGTTGCCAGGCCGGACACGGTGCGGGTCATGGTCCATCCAAGGGGAGTCGACGGCGCGAAGGGTGTGCTCACGTCCTGAAAGTAGGAGGAGCGAGTCTGCTGTCGCTTCGGTGGAATCACGCAACTTTGGTCCGTGCGGGACCGCTCACCCTTGTCGGCGCGATTCGTTGCCGCCGCCGCCATCCACGGCTCGTAGCGGGTCGCGTCAGCTTGCGCGGCTGAGAAGCCAGCCGACTGCCTCGGCGGCAGACCAGCCGTCGGGGGAGTGGTCGAGCATCTCGGCGAGCCCGTCGAGCCCCCCGCCGAGGGTGACCAGCGGGGCCTCGACGTATCCGGTCTTGCGGGTCTGACCGAGACCGATGTTGGCGGTGAGCGAGTTGCACAGGCACTTGCGACCCACGGTGTCGGCGAGCTCGCCGCCCTTGCGCAGGTACATGTGGGTGGGCTCGGCCGGGCAGCGGTAGCCGACGGAGCTGTCCGGGCGCGCGTAGGGGACCCGTAGGTAGCCGAGGTCGCACAGGCGCGGGCGCTCGGCGTACACGGCGTCGTCGGAGAGGGTGCCTGGCAGTGCCGCGACTTTGAAGGGGAAGCCGGTCGGCGAGGCGAGGGGGTCGGTGCGGACTGTGAGCGTGCCCGCCCGCAGCTGGTCGAGCAGCTCGTCGCGTACGTCCTGGGTCATCCCCGACTCGGCGCTCAGCGCGAACAGCGTCCCGACCTGGACGCCGGCGGCTCCGGCGTCGAGAGCGGCCCGGACCTGGGCCGGCGTTCCGTACGAGCCTGCGAGCCAGAAGGGAAGTCCGGTGGCAGCGACCTTGGCGAGGTCGGCCTCGTCGCGCGGCCCGTACACGGGCTGGCCGTCGTCGTTCAGCACGACATGTCCGCGTGGCGGGGCGTTGTGGCCGCCCGCGGTCGAGCCTTCGATGACGAAGCCGTCCGGGCGGGTGGAGTCCTCGCGGCACAGGTACGACGCCAGCACGTGCGCGGAGACGATCGCGAGGAACAGCGGGCGCTTCAATGGCTCCAGGGTGGTCGTCATGAGGAGTGCGGGCTCGAACGACAGCGTTGCCTCGCTGCCTTCCACGTGTACGGCGATGGTGGCCGCGCTGTGCTGTGCCAGCAGGTCGAGCAGCCGCGGGATCTCGACCGGGATCCCAGCGCCCATGAGCACGTAGTCGACGCCCGCGAGCATGGCGCCGTACGCCGCAGCCGGGGTCGCCATCTGGATCTTCTCGAGGAAGTTGACGCCGACCGGACCGTCGTGGCCCTCCTTGGCGAGCCAGACCTCGACGAAGTTGCCGAGCACTGCGAGCTCCAGCGCGGCCTTCGTGGGCTGCAGGCTCAGGTGCGGGACGGGGCTGTACGGCTGGCCTGGGCGGCGCCCGCCCGGCACGAAGTAGCGGTGCAGCACGTGCGCGGCGATCTCAGGGTCGGGGAAGGCCTCGATGGCCCTGCGCAGGCCCCCGTCTGGGTCGCCGTCCTGCAGGCGCCGGGCGAGCACGGTGTCCAGCGCGGTGCCCGAGACCACGCCGAGACCGCCGGCTTGCGAGACTGCGCGGGCGAGCTGCCAGGAGGAGACGCCTACGCCCATGCCCCCTTGGATGACGACCGGCATGGGCTGCTCCCTCTTGACCTACGGTCGCGTAACTTACGCAACCGTAGGTTATGGGGATGGCTGAGCCGTCCGCACGGGCCGAAAGTCCCGACCTGGCCACACTGTCGGCATTTGGTTGGTCGCTGTGCGTATCAGTGCACGCCGCACAGGGCTCTTCCGCAGCGACACGGATGCACGGGGCACCCGGTCAGAACGGGAGACAGCCATGTGGAGTCAAGACGATTTCCCGGGGGCCGAGACCGTCCCCTGGCAGCTGCTGATCCGGGCGAGGTACGCGTACGAGATCGACGCGCTCATCGCCTCCACGATCGTCAACGGGGTCGCCGCGGTCGGCTCGCGCGAGCTGGCAATCAAGGTGGCCGTCGCAGCCAAGGACGCAGTCCGGCGGAGCCAGGGTGAGGGAGCGGATGCAGCGGACGAGCTCCGGCTCGGCTTCCTGCGTGCCGCGCAGGAGTGGGACGGTCCGATCTGCGGGAACAACCCGCCCCGCCCGCACGGTCCTCGCGGCGACTGGCTCGAGGAGGTCGGTGACCCGATCGTGGCAGTCGTCCTGGCCCGCGGCGCCGAGCTCGTCCGTACCGCAGGGAGTCCGGCTCTGCAGAAGTCGCTCGGAGCGGCACTGCAGGAGTTCTGAGTCCCACGCGCTCGCGTTGATCATGGACCAGTTGCCCCTATCTCTTGATCCACAAGGGCAAGAAGTCCATGATCAACGCGGCCGGGGGAGGGGCGGCCGGGGGAGGGGCGGCCGGGAGTGGGGCAGCCGGGGCGGCCGGGGCAGCCGAGGCGGAGGATAGGGTCGCCCGACGGGGAAATCGCGCCGAGCCAGGGAGGGGTCTTGCCCGACACCATCCCCGAGATGCTGGCGCAGTCGGCCACCCGCGACGCGACGAAGATCTGGCTGCGCACCGACGACGACACCATCTCGTTCGGGCAGGCGACGGCCCAGGTGGCCGGAACGATCGAGCGCCTCGCGGCGGCGGGGGTACGTCCCGGCGACCTGGTGCTGATGACGGCCCGTACGACCCCGACGTACCTGGTGGCGTGGCTCGCCATCACCTCGATGGGCGCGGTCGCGGTGACTGCGGACCCCGACCTTTCGCACGCCGAGCTCACCGGCCTCCTCGGGCAGGTACGACCCCGCCTCGCCCTCACCGACGACGCGCTGACGAGCGCTGTCGCGGCAGCTGGAGCCGGCGACGCCGCCGAGCTCGGGGTGGGTCGGGTCGAGGACCTGGTCGACCGCGGCGACTACCCGTCAGCGGGCGCGGGGGACCCCACAAGGCCACGGTCGACCGGTCCGGTGGGGCCGGACAACCTCGCCACGCTGATCCCCACCTCGGGGACGACCGGACGCTCCAAGCTCGTGATGCAGACCCACCGGGCGTACGCGATGGCCGGCGAGGGCTTCCCGTACTGGATGGAGCTGACCGCCGACGACCAGCTGATGACGTCGCTGCCACTGTTCCACATCAACGCCGCCGCGTACTCGACCATGGGCTCGCTGGCCTGCGGTGCTGGGCTGGTGCTGCTGCCCCGGTTCTCGGCGAGCGGGTTCCTGGACTCCGCCCGCCGGCACGGCGCCACCGAGTTCAACGCCATCGGCGCGATGCTCGAGATCCTCATGCGGCAGCCGGAGCGGGCGGACGACGCCGACACCGCGCTGCGACTGGTCTACACCGGGCCGTCGCCCGCCCAGGAGCGGCAGGAGGAGATCGAGGCGCGGTTCGGGCTGCGGATCGTCTGCGGGTACGCGATGTCAGAGTCGCCGTACGGGCTGATCTGGCCACGAGGCGGGCGACCGTTCGGAACGCTGGGGTCGCTGCGCCAGCACCCGACCATGGGCACGGTGAACTTCGGCAAGGTGGCCGACGACGACGGCCTCGAGGTCGCCTTCGGTGAGGTCGGCGAGCTCCTGCTCAACAACCCCGTTGTCACCCCCGGGTACTGGCAGATGCCCGAGGAGACCGACGCCGCGATCGTCGACGGCTGGCTGCACACCGGGGACCTGGTGACGGTCGACGCCGATGGCATCTACACGTTCGTGGCCCGCAAGAAGGAGGTGCTGCGGCGACGGGGGCAGAACCTCTCGCCGGCCGAGGTCGAGGACGCGATCCTCGAGCACCCGGACGTCATCGAGTGCGCTGTGGTCGGAGTTCCCTCCGACCTGTCCGAGGACGACATCAAAGCGGTCGTCGTCGTGGCGGCTGGAAGCACCGTCGACTTCGGTGAGCTGCGTAGCTGGGCCGCCGAGCGGCTGACGGCGTTCAAGGTGCCGAGGTTCTGGCAGGTCGTCGAGGCGCTGCCTCGAACCCCGACCGCACGGGTCGCCAAGCACCGCCTGCCCACCGGCCACCCACCGGGTGAATACGACGCCGAGTCAGCAGACCAGCCAAGCAAGCAACCAATCGAGCAGCCCGGAGAGGACGGACGATGACCGGCTACCCCACCTCGATCGGTACCTCGGACGCGACGTCGATCACGTTGCTGGGCAAGGACCTTGCCGACGACCTGCTCGGCAAGGTGGGATTCACCGAGCTCGCGTACTGGCTCCTGACTATGCGCCGGCCGACACCCGGGGAGCTGGCGGTCTTCGAGGCGGTCCTGGTGGCGCTCGCCGACCACGGGTTCACACCGACGGCCATCGCGGCCCGGTTGACGCTGCTCAGTGCGCCCGAGTCCCTGCAGGGCGCACTCGCGGCCGGGCTGCTCGGCGGTGGTTCGCGCTATCTCGGGGTGACCGAGGACTGCGGCCGCTTCCTCGACGCTGCGCTGGCTGCCGAGCGGGAGCGCACCGGCGAGCTGCCGGTCGACGACGCTGG
>JANYIP010000024.1 GCA_025361995.1 Streptomycetales bacterium
ACCGTGAAGCTGCTGACGCCGGGGGCGCCGGAGTCCGACACGGTTGTCGGCATCTTCCGCTACGGCACGTCCGGCAACCTCGCTGGCGCCTCCATCGTCACGTTCGACCTGGCTACGGCGCAGAAGGTGCTGCTCGGCGGGGCCGACGCGTACACCTCGATCGACGTGAAGGGCCAGCCGGGGGTGAGCCAGACCGAGCTCGCCGCCCGGGTCAAGGCAGCGACGACGGGCGACGCGCTCAAGATCCAGACCGGCAAGGCCTCCGCCGACGAGCAGGCCGCCCAGATCAGCGACGGGCTCAACTTCTTCAGCACGTTCTTGCTGATCTTCGCCGGGATCGCCCTGGTCGTGGGGTCGTTCATCATCCTCAACACGTTCTCGATGCTGGTGGCGCAGCGCACCCGCGAGCTCGCGCTGCTGCGCGCGCTGGGTGCGAGCCGGAGCCAGGTGACGCGATCAGTCCTCGGGGAGGCGCTGGTCGTCGGGGTGCTCGGCTCGACCCTGGGTCTGGGCTTCGGCGTGCTGCTCTCGGTGGGCCTGCGCGCGCTCTTCAGCGCCCTCGGCATCGACCTTCCCGGCGGTGCACTCGTCGTCAAGGTCTCGACCGTTGTGGCGGCCTACCTGGTCGGGGTGCTGGTGACGCTGCTCGCGGCGTACGTGCCGGCCCGGCGGGCCTCGAAGGTGCCGCCGGTGGCCGCGCTGCGCAGCGATGTCAGCACCCCGGCGCGGTCGCTGCGCCTGCGCGCGGTCAGCGGCCTCGTCGTCCTGGCCATCGGCCTGCTCGGGATCGGCGGCGGACTGGCGTCGAAGGACAACGGGACGTCCCTGGTCGGGCTCGGCGCGCTGCTGACGTTCATCGGCGTCATCGTGCTGAGCCCCTCGATCAGCCGTCGCGTCATCGGCTTTTTCGGCGGGCCCGTCCGCGGATCGGGCGCAACCGGGCGGATCGCCATCGACAACGCTCGCCGCAACCCGCGGCGGACCGCGTCGACCGCCTCCGCGCTGATGATCGGGCTGGCCCTCGTCAGCGCGATCGGCGTGCTCGGGGCGTCGGCGACGGCGTCCACCGACGCAGTGATCGACAAAGTCATCAAGGCCGACTTCATCGCCACGAACTCCTCGTTCCAGCCGCTGTCCCCGGACGTCGCACGTGCGCTGGCGGCCACCACCGGGGTCGCCCAGGTCTCCCGCGTGCAGGCGCTGCCGGCCCAGATCCACGGGTCCACCACCGCGCTCACGGTCGTCGACCCGGCGAGCATCGCGGACATGCTGTCGATCGACTTCGTCTCGGGCACGCTGTCCGGGCTGGGCAACGACGGCCTTCTCGTCGACGACAAGACCGCCACGTCCGAGCACTGGGCCTTGGGCAGCAGGGTGCCGGTGACGTTCCTGTCCGGGCCGCGAACCCTCACGGTCACCGGCGTGTACGTCGCGAGCGGCGGCTTCTCCGGCGGCGTCGTCTCGACCGGCACGGCCCGCGCGGTGGGCGCCCGCGACGTCGACGTCCAGCTGTACGTGAAGGATGCCGCCGGCACCGAGGCGACGACGGTACGGGCGGCGGTCGACCGCACCCTGGCTGCGTACCCGAACGTCAAGCTCGTCGACCAGGCCGAGTTCAAGCAGCAGATCAGGGACTCGATCAACCAGCTGCTGTACGTGGTCTACGCCCTGCTCGGGCTCGCGGTGATCATCGCGGTGCTGGGGATCATCAACACGCTGGCCCTGTCGGTCGTCGAGCGGACCCGCGAGATCGGCCTGGTGCGGGCGCTGGGCATGACCCGGGGCCAGCTCTGGAAGTCGATCAGCATCGAGTCGGTGGCCATCTCGGTCTACGGTGCGGTGCTCGGCACGATCCTCGGCGTGGGCTTCGGCGTCGTGCTGCAGCGGTCGCTGGCAGATCAGGGCAT
The DNA here is from genome assembly GCA_025361995.1 of Streptomycetales bacterium. Classification (GTDB taxonomy): domain Bacteria; phylum Actinomycetota; class Actinomycetes; order Prado026; family Prado026; genus JANYIP01. Next base: position 1,908 of record JANYIP010000024.1, read on the forward strand.
CGGCACCCTGGGGATCCCGTGGATCCTGCTGGTGGTCGTGCTGGTGCTCGCCGGCGTGGTCGGGGTGTTCGCGGCGCTATGGCCGGCGTTCCGGGCCGCTCGCCTGGACGTGCTCCGGGCGATCATGACCGAGTAGCGTCCGCTGCCACGAGGGCGCGCAGCCGCGCGGTGTCCAGGTCGGCCAGCGAGCTGACCACGTGCCGCCGGTACGCCGGCTCGATCGGCACGACGAACGGCACCGCGACCACCAGGCAGCCCGCTGCCTCCGCGGCCGCGACGCCGACCGGGCTGTCCTCGAGGACGACAGTGCGGGCGGGGTCGACCCCGAGCCGGGAGCAGGCCAGGAGGTACGGGTCCGGGAACGGCTTGGTCCGTGCCACCTCGTCGCCCGCGATCGTCGTGGCGAAGTGCTCGCCGCCCACCGAGGACAGCACCGCGTCGACGAGGTTGCGCGGCGACGACGAGACCAGCGCGACCCGTACCCCGTTCGCGGTCAGGTCGTCGAGCAGCGCCTCCGCACCCGGCCGGTGGTCCGCGCCGTGCGCAAGCAGGTCGGCCATCGTCTGAACGAGCTGTGCCTCGATCTCGTCGACCGGCTTGTCGCTGCCGCTCACGGACGCCATGTACGCGGCCACCCGAGACAGCGGGCCGCCGAGCATGTCGCCCTGCTCCGTCTCGCTCCAATGCGGGTGGCCCAGCCAGGTCATCACCGCGATCTCGGCGATCCCCCACGCGTGCTCCGTGTCCACCAGGAGCCCGTCCATGTCGAACAGCACCGCCTGCAGCTCAGGATTGGCTGGCACCGCGTCAGCGGGCAGAGGATCAGCGGGCAGAGGATCAGCGGGCATTGAAGTATTTCGCCTCGGGGTGGTGGACGATGATCGCCGACGTCGACTGCTCCGGGTGCAGCTGGAACTCCTCGGACAGCTCGACGCCGATGCGCTCCGGGTGCAGCAGGTCCAGGAGCTGGGTCTGGTCCTCGAGGTCAGGGCAGGCCGGGTACCCGAAGGAGTAGCGCGAGCCGCGGTACCCCTGCCGGAAGACCGCGTCGAGGTCCGGGGCGTCCTCGCCGGCGACGCCGAACTCGTCGCGGATGCGCGCGTGCCAGTACTCCGCCAGCGCCTCGGCCAGCTGGACCGACAGCCCGTGCAGCTCGAGGTAGTCCCGGTACGCGTTCTCCGCAAACAGCTTGGCCGTCGCCTCGGACACCCGCTGACCCATCGTCACCACGGTGAAGGCCACCACGTCGACCTGGCCGGACGACCGCGGCCGGAAGAAGTCCGACAGGCACAGGTGCCGGTCCCGGCGCTGCCGCGGGAAGGTGAAGCGGCACCGCTCGGGGCTGTTGATGTCGTCGGGGTCGCTCAGGACGACCAGGTCGTCACCCTCGCTGACGCACGGGAAGTAGCCATAGGTCACCCCGGCCTCGAGCATGTTCTCGGTCTTGATCCGGTCCATCCACATGCGCAGCCGAGGGTGACCCTCGGTCTCGACCAGCTCCTCGTACGACACCCCGTCGGCGCCGCGGGTGGGCTTGAGCCCCCACTGCCCGAGGAAGAGCGCCCGCTCGTCGAGGTAGCTGGCGTAGTCGGCCGCCGGGATGCCCTTGACCACGCGGTCGCCCCAGAAGGGCGGCACCGGGATCTCGTTGTCCAGCGCGACGTCCGAGCGCGCGGGCAGCTGGTCCAGCGGGGTCTCGGTCGGCCGGATCGGCACCGCACGCACGACCCGTTCGCGCCGGGCTGGCAGCGCGTCGGCGAGCGTCCCGCTCGCAGCCCCTGAGCTGAGCGCGGCCTTGTGCGCGACGACGGCGTCCATCAGCCGCAGCCCCTCGAAGGCATCCCGGGCGTAGCGGACCTCGCCCTCGTACAGCGCCGCCAGGTCCTGCTCGACGTACGCTCGGGTCAGCGCCGCACCGCCGAGGACGACCGGCCAGCGGGCGGCG
>JANYIP010000047.1 GCA_025361995.1 Streptomycetales bacterium
ACTCCGCCGTATCCGCGATCTGAGCCGCCGTCGCAGCCAGCTCCTCGATCGTCGCACTGGTCTGAGCCACCGCCGACGACTGCTGAGTCGCACTCGCCGCATGCTCCTCCGCAGTCGCCAACAGCTCCCCCGCGCTCTGCGCAAGGGTGCTGTTGAAGGAGGTGGACAACGTGGCCAGGTTCTCTGCCGTTTGGCGTGCGTCGGTGATGTCCACGCCGTTCAAGACGTAGCCGCGCACCGAGTCGTCGGCGAGCAAATTCGTGGCGACCCAGGCGACAAGCCGCCATTGACCGCTCTGATGGCGCATCAGCGTTTCGAAGGCGACGGTCTGCGAGTCGGCGAGTCCGTCAAGATGGCTAACCAACCCACCAGCATCATCGGGGTGCAACACGTCGGTGATGGGGCTGCCCTGCAGGTCGGCTGGGAGGTAACCCAAGACCCGCTGCGACGACGGGGTGATGTAGGCGATGTTGAGGTCCGCTTCGGCGACAGCGATGAGGTCCCATGCGTTGTCGATCAGCGACCGGAACCGAGCCGAGTTTGAAGCCTGAGCCGCTCGCAGCGTGAACGTGAGCCGTACGCCAGCGACCAGCAGCGTCGCTGTCGCCAGGATCGTGGCGACCTTTCCGACACTCCCGAAGCTGGCCGAGGACAGCACGAAGACGCCCGCCAGGGCGCCGACGGCTGGGACTGCGAAGCCGGCGGTCCGATCGGTGCTCACACCTTCCGCGTGCACGCGGCGGACCTGTGCACTGGCGGGCTGGACCCAAGTCGCGACAGCCAGCAGGAGCAGCGAGATCGGCCATGCAACGGCGTTGGCCACATAGCCGATCTTGCTGTCCGGCTGCAGCAGGCTGTAAAGATCGCCCGTCGCGTTGGCGACCATCGCAAGGCTGGCGATGGTGAGAAACCGCCGGTATTCCTTGGGGAGAATGGTGAGGCCGCCGATGGCAAGCGCAAGAAGCAGCAGATCACCGACCGGGTAAGCCATGTTGGTGGCTACCGACAGGGCGTTCCCCCCATCCGCCTTCAAAACAGCGTTGAACACGTACGCGGCGGAGATGGCGGCCGCTCCGAGCCCGGCAATCGACCCATCCAGCGCAGTCGCGACCAGCGAACCGCTGTTTCCCCGTCGGATAACCAGCATGAAGGTGATGTAGCAGAGCGGGAAGAAGCCGACGAAGAACCCGTCGGCGATCGAGGGGACCGGCGGCGTCCCCCCTCCGAGGGACTCGATCGTCAAGGCCAGATCGCCCAGTCCCCAGGAGATGCAGGCCACTCCAAGGACAAGTGGGAATGCCTGTGCCACGGATCGGCCAGCCCGCCATGACTTGTCGAAGTAGCGGCCGATACACAGCGCACCCATACCCAGCTCGAACAGGTCGACGCCCCATTCGTCCAGGGGAGGGTAGTCAGAACCTGTGCCTCTGACGATGAGAGAGATCAGGAAGGCGACGACCATCGCTGCGCTGACGTACAGCGCGGATCTCACCCGCTCATGGACCTCGGGGCGATCGGAGTCGGGCACTAGAGCGGTCATAGACTTGTCTCGTCTGCTCATGGCCCAGCCACCCAGCCCGATGTCCGCGACGCTGAAATCGTCGTTCTCGTTTCCCTCGGTGGGTATCGGCAGGGGGCCGGAGTTCTTGAGCGGCCTCCGAGGACAAGGGCAGCGGCAGCGGACTGACCTGACGTTGGCCGGACCCCGAAAGTCAGGGTCCCAGGGCTCCGATCGGCGGGGTGACCACGATGCTGACCTGCAAGGACTTGGGTGCGCCCGAAGGGATTCGAACCCCTAACCTTCTGATCCGTAGGTCTGCCCGGATCCGTTTCCGCCACTCTCCGTTGGCGGCCGGAGAGGCCCATTGAGTCTCTGGCCTGCGCGTTTGTCTTAGCGAGGCTTACCTCCAGAGACCGGTCGCGACCCTGAGTTGCCACCCACGACGGACCCATGGTTCTCACGGAGGTTCTCACTGGGGCGACGTACCTGACCCCTGGGCAGTTGGCTGCCAATCCCGGTGGGGTAGATCTGGCAGGTTGTCCCGGTCTCGGAGTACGTGAGGTGGTGGTCCCCCGCCTGAGTCCTGCCTCACGGTAGGGGTTGGGCGTCGACCAAGACACAACTTTAAGAAGGGGCCCGAAGTGAGTAACAGGTACCAGACGATCAATGCTGCCGTGCAGGCGATGGCCCTGCATGAGCGCGTGTCGATTGCGATGAACGAATCGCCGCGGACGCAAAGGAAGAACTGCGCGCGCTGGGATGAGCGCGCGGCACTGCACCCGGAGGATGTCCCGAGTTCCGTGGAACTTCGGTGGCGGCCCGCTGATCATTAGGCTGCGTTGACGTCCTCATCATGACCGATTGAGGTCCGAAGGTGTCGGCGGTCTCACGCTCGAGTGCGGCGCGCAGGGTGGCGAGGTGCAAGTGGCCGTTGACGCGTCGGAGCTGCTCCTTGATGCCCCACGCCGCGCCGACCTCGTTGCTCGGGTCATCGACGGCCAGGACGTGGGTCAGCTTGGCCCAGCCGCGCGGCGAGAGGGTGTCCGCGCCGCGCAGCAGCAGGAGGCGGTGCGCCCACGCCGGGTCCACCGCCCGGCCGCGGCGGCCGCGGTGTTCCGAGGCGCAGCGCCGGCGGACCGCGGTCACCGCATCGTTGCCGAGCTTGACCAGGTGGAAGTGATCCACCGAGGTCCGGGCCTTGGGCAGCAGCGGATGCGGCGCCGCCCGGAACGCCGCGGACGGGTCGATCGCGACCACCTGGACCTGGTGCCGCCACCACCGTGGCCGGGACCGTAGCCAGCCCCGCACGGCGGCCCCGTCCCGGACGTCCACCACGCCCAGCACGGCGCCGGTGTCCAGGTCGGTGAACAGCACCGACCACGGCTCGACCCGGGCCCAGGACCCCGCCTCGTCCTTGAACCAGCGCACCGAGCGGAACCGGTGCTCATCAATGCCGAGCGCTCGGGTCGATCGGACCGGAGCCGCAGCCAGCTTCCGGGCGGCCGCGTCCAGCAGCCGCGCGACCGTCGGCCAGGACAGGCCGTACTCGGTCGCGACCCGGTCCACCGCCCGCACCTCAACGGTCACCGCGGCCCGCACCGCCGTAACCAGCCGGGTCGTCAGGCGCGCCTGGACGGAACCTGCCCGGTGTGCTCAGCGAACGAGGCCCGATCGCATGCCGATTCCCAGCACCGCCAACGCTTCTTACGCCACAGCACCGTGATCGGCCCGTCGAAGGCCACGTCCCGGACCCGCTGAAAGGTTCGCTGATGCACCGACGAGGTGAACACCCCACACGACGGACATGCCCCCTCCACCGTGACGGTCTCCACCGTCACCGTCCGGGCGCCGGCCTCATCACGCACGACCTGAAGAACTCGGTAACCGAGGTTGAACAACACACTGGCCGCAGACGCGGCTCTACCCTGGGACACGCTCGTGGTCCTGTCTGTTGGCCTGGATGCTTCGACACACCCAGACTCGCGCAGGACCACGAGCATCTAGATCAACGACACTCCACGCTCAAGATCGAAGAGCCACCAAACCAGGTACCTTGTCAGGCCGAGCTCCGGCGGCAGATCGGGTCCGCGGGTGGTTGCTCTCTCAAAACGGGGGCGTGCACGGCCCTGAGGTGCTGGAAAGATCTCTGGACTGCACGCATCACATCGAGCGCCCCATCGCGTCTATATGAGGGGAGCGCCAACCGGAGCGAGGTGGGATGACGTTCGAGGAGTACCTGGCCGCGCGTGGCAGCGCGCTTTTCCGGTTCGCGATGGTCTTGGCCGGCCAACAGATGGCCGCCGAGGATCTGCTACAAGCCACTCTAATCGACGCTTTCGCTAAATGGCCACGGATTGCAGCCGCCGGAAACCCGGACGCATATGTTCGCCGCCTGATGATTAATCGCCACATCAGCCGAGGACGCCGGCGCTGGACTCGGGAATTGCCGAGCGAAGCGCCGATGACAACGGCAACGGACGCCCCAGATATCGCTATTCAAGTAGTCGAGAGGGACCAAGTGCGTGAGATCCTCAGTTCCCTCGGCCCGCGTTCCCGTACGATTCTAGTACTGAGCAGACAGAGCTTGTCCAGCTGCGGCGGGACAAGCGCCGGCTGGAGATGGAGAACGAGATCTTGCGTCGGGCGGCGGTGAACTCAACCGGTCAGCGCAACACTTGGCTCAGTCTAGCTATTTGATGATTTGGTGGATGAGTTCGGCTCGGGGGATGCCGGCGGTGTCGGCCCAGGCGGCGGTTGCTGCGGCGAGGGCGAGTGCGCTGCCCGGGAGGAGTTGATGGCTGCCCTGGCGGGTGATGAGGGTCTGCAGTGACCGAAAGGCTCGGCCCTTGCCGGCCAGGACCAGGACGTCGGTCGCCGCGCGTTCGCCTGTCCAGTGGCCGGGGGGAAGGCGGGTGCGGGCCGACAGGGCGGTGGGCGCGCCGGGGGCGTGGCCGGTCATCCAGTTGTCCAACAA